>CAYHTH010000016.1:0-15272 GCA_964359525.1 uncultured Methanosarcinales archaeon
CGTTTTTCATATTGATTGACTCACAATAATTTTTTAGGAAGAAAATTAATTTAGGTATTTAAGGGTTGCGGGTTAAGATTTATATTTTAATTCGGCTTCTGCAAAAATTAATTACAGAGAATTCATCAGATTTATTAAACTTTCAGCTTTTTTATTTTGCCATTGGCAATGTTCTTCTCGCTCTCCAAAATCTGTTTCATGATGTCTAAGTTTTGAAGTATCTTTATTGTCTCTTTCATTGGGTAGGTAGTTGTTCGGCTATTTTATAAATTCAACATTTTCCATTTCTTTGAACGCATAGTCTCCAGTTACAAATTTTAAGTTCAGTTTTAAGGCAGCCACATACCCAATACAATCAGTAAAACTCAATCTTTTTTTGTTGTTTGCAAGCTTGAACTTATTTGCATCTTTGATTATGTCATCATCTGTGCTCATGATTAAAGGTAATACAAGATTATAAATTCTTTCTGCCTCTTCATTTCCAAAATTCTTCAAGTAATAGAAATGTATTTCCATAAGATTAAAGATTGTAGTCCCAGCATCTATTGGGCTTAAAGTATAATCTTCGTAATCCGGATTTTGTTTGGCTATTTCTATAAGCGCATAGGTATCAAGAAAGTACTGCATTTTTATTCATTCCACTCTTTTCTTAATTCGTTTTTTGCCTTTTGAGCATCTATATTCAAATGCTTGCTTGCGCCCCACAATTTGCTTAAATCAACTCTTGGAATGATTTCAAGATTCACCTCTTGCCCAATTCTTAATCTTCTCTCCTTAACATAATGCGGTGGCAGGACCACAACAGTGCTGTTTCCCGATTTCCTTACTTTGGCAGTTACCATTTTGAATCACCTATGTAATACATATGTAATACGGAGTATTTAAAGGTTTTGGAGAAACGATTAATTGCGAACTAAATTTA
This sequence comes from uncultured Methanosarcinales archaeon, assembly GCA_964359525.1. Lineage (GTDB taxonomy): Archaea > Nanobdellota > Nanobdellia > Woesearchaeales > GW2011-AR4. Next base: position 923 of record CAYHTH010000016.1, read on the forward strand.
ATAAAGGTTCATCTTTTAAAAATGTCATTTTATTTGAAATTTCTTTTAATCTTTTATTTAGTTCGATATTTTTCTTAATTGCATCTATTCCAATTTTATGATAAATTATTTTTTTATTGTAAAAGAATAAAAGTAATTTTAGTGGGTACTTTGTTAATTCATATAATTTATCTAAAATTAATCCTAAACCTAATATCTGTTTAGTAATATACATCTCTATAAATGTTAGAATAATACTTTTATTTGTGATAGTCATATCTGGTTTAATTTTTGCTATTTTATTTGTATAATAATCTGATAATTTATGCCAATAATTTAGGCGTATATCCCAAATCACATTTTCATTATCAGCATTTTCTTCAATTTCTTTATATAATTGTTCCATCTTAACATAGGTTTCATCTGACGGTTTTTCCCATATATTGTACAGTGATATTATTAGTTCAAGTTGGGCTTTCACTTTTGCTTGCAAATAAGGAGATTGTTTTAAAACTTGATTATCAAGTTCCTTTAGAATAAGAACATATTCTTCATCTGTTTTTTTCAATATTCGACTATAGTTATTAGATTGTCTTTTTTTAATCGCTTTAATCATTAGCCTATTAAAATAAAGACCATTCTTTAATAAATAATAGTTTACGTTTATCTCTGCAAACAGCGGATTTATATAAAAATAATGCCATATATTATATATTTTTAAAATCTCTTGCAACTTATTTTTATCATTTATTATGTTTCTATTTTTATCAAAAACTACAAATCCCTCTGGCTTGTCAATTTCTCGTTCGCGTTTATCAAATTTCATATTTTTAATAACGATTTTTGAAAACCTTATTACTCGAAAATATTCATTTTTAATTTTGATCTTCAAGGAAGTTCTTGTCGTCTCTCCGTTTTTAGCAAAATGTTTATATTGGGGTGCTAATATAATTCCATTATATGTATAATCGTACATAGACCTAAATGTTTCTAGATTAAATCTCCATTCAATAAAGACTGCAATTGTAGATATTAAGAATATTGATGTTGTTATACTATCTCTAAATGACATTTTTTGAAGAAGTAATAAGGTTATAATAAGTATAGTTAATAAATTATTAATAATGGACTTAAATAAAAATAATAAGTAACTGATGACAAAAGTATAAAAACCTATAATTAGTTTTAATGCAATCATTTTTAATTATTTTTAATTTCTTTACTTATAACTACCTTCCCCGTAATACTTCTTAACATATGCCCAATAATCTCAAGATTATAAAACTTCTTTAATTCCAGCCTTCCTTTCACGCCAACAATCAATGGATAAGTTCCGAACTGCCTGCAGAATGTTGTGTTGCCGTCATAAATCTCGGCGTAGCAATTGGTTAATACTGTGCCGGATGGAACTACTCTCTGGAGCATTGGCCAGTCTATTTTCTGTCTTATCTCATTGCGCCATTTCCAATAAAATTTTTTATTTTTTCGTAAAAACTTATCTTTGCCTTCATTAAAAAGTGAAGTTCCTTCAAATATTGCAACCTGGCGGATATTAATGCGCCTAAGCATTAATCCTTCATCATAAATTCGAGTAAGCCATTTCATGTTTTCTTCATGCGTTTTTTTGGTTTCATTCCGCAATCCAAAGATAATATTTACTCCTGGCAGGAATTTAGGCATTCCGTCTGTACCGCGTTCAGCTCCAAATTGATTTAAAATCTTAATCGCTTCATAAGCAACTTGAGGAGAAGTATTAAGAGTATTAGCTTTCACAACTTCCATGTCAAATGATTCAACGCCAAAAGCAGCTATATTGCCGGACGTACAATACTTGACAATAGCTTTAGTAATTGCAAAATCATTTTTCTTGTCCATTACAACCTTTACAGGATTTACATTGTCAATATGAAGAACTTTTATTTCAGGACAATTCAAGTGAATATCTTTCAATAATGAAACCGCATAAGGCAAAGTATAGAAGCAGGTTTGCTTTCCCAATCTAAAATATCTGGCGCCAATATTATAAAATTCTTTAATCTCATCCAGAACATCTTCTTTCTCGCGAAACTCAACTTTATTCTTAAGCGGCTCTGTGCAAAAGGAGCATTTTCCAATATCACATCCGTGCCCTGTTTCAATCTCAATCATTCTTATGTCAGGAATTTGTTTAATGATAGAAGCGCCTCTAATGGAATACTCTTTAACATCTTTATACAAAAAGTTAAACATCTCATAAGAAACTTCGTCAAAAACGCTTAAATCAGCTTTTTCATAAAATCTGCCGCCAAATAACTGCGTTCCAAAGACAGCAGGCCCTGTTAATATCTTCTTGCAGTTCAAATCCCTAATCATGGGGATTATTTCATTTAGGGTCCCGGGTATGGCAGAAAGATATTTGCCAGGAACATGAACGCCAAGAACAACAATCAAAGTATCTGTTTCTTGTAATATTTTATTAACATTTTTATAATTCGTTGTTAAATTATAAGTTGTAATGTCAGTTTTCTGCGACTTTTTTGTTTCATGAATTACGCCATTAAACTTTCTCCATAATCTTAAATCATCAATAGTCAGGTAATTGACTTCTTCACCCAGATAACCGGTAATATACCTCGGATAAGTTCCAAGATAAGGCGGAACTCCTAATCCGGCAGGCTCATCCGTGTAGCAGTCTATAATAGTATATGCCATAGCTAAGAGGCATACATTGGCTTATTAAAAATGTTTTGTGAAATATTTTTTTAAGTAAAGCATTTAAACTCCTATAATCACCCATTTATCATATGCCGATACAATTATTCATAGCCGCATTAGGTTTAATTGTATTAGCAGTTCTTTTTCTCCTTAATTTCTACAGAGACCCGAAAAGAACAATTCCAAAAGGCAGTAATATTGTTTCACCGGCAGATGGAAGAATAATAAGTATAGTTAACACGTCAAAAAAAGAGATAAAAGTAAGCAAAGGAATAATTGGAAAAATAAGGTCAATGACAAAAGACATTTCCAATAACTGCTATGTCATATCAATTTTCATGTCGCCGTTAGACGTTCATATCAACAGGGCGCCGATAGAAGGCACAATAAAATCAATCCGGCATACAAAAGGAAAATTCTTCAAAGCGTATGATTTGGAAAAAAACTTTGAGAATGAAAAGAATGAGATAGTAATAGAAAACAAAAATCTAAAAATAAAAGTAATACAAATCGCAGGTTTCCTGGCAAGGAGAATTTTATGCTATGCTAAAATCAATGATAAGGTTAATAAAGGCGATAAAATAGGCATGATAGCATTAGGAAGCCAGGCAACAATTATTATGCCCAAATCGGTAAAGCTAAAAATAAAAATTAATGATAAAGTTAAAGCAGGAGAAAGCATTATTGCTGATTTAAAATGAAAGATTCCCTTATGATGCTGGCAAATTTCTTGAAGAACCCAAAACAAACGGGGTCTATAGCGCAAAGCTCCAAATTTCTCACGCGGGAAATAGTAAAAAATGTGGATTTCAAAAGCTCAAAATGTATAGTTGAATTGGGCCCCGGAATAGGAACTTTCACAAAAGCCATACTTGAAAAATCCAGGCCCGATGCAAAGGTTGTCTGCTTTGAATTAAATAAAACATTCTGCAGCTACCTTAACAGGAATTTTAATGATAAAAGGCTGATGGTGGTTAATGCCGGCGCTGACAAAATAAAAGACAATCTCAAAAAATTTAATATCAAAGAGGCGGATTGCATAATATCCGGGCTTCCTTTCAGGAACTTTTCAGACAAAGATAAGAAAAAAATACTAAAAGAAATAAAGGATTCGTTAAGCTATAAAGGCAGGTTTATACTTTTCCAGTATACAAATAATTTAAGCAAAATGCTAAAATGGCATTTTAGCAGGGTAAGCAGGAAATTTGTCCCGCTGAATATGCCCCCTGCATTTGTGTATGTCTGCGAGAAGCAATCGAAATGAAATTAAAAATTAAAAAGGAAAACATATTTTTTACTGTAACATGGCTGAGGTGCATTCTTGCACTGATTGTGGGATTGTCGCTTCTGCTGAACAGAAGGAATATAACATTCCTCCTGTTTATACTGACCGCATTTATCGGTTTTCTCGAGAGCTTGGCAGCAAGAAGACATCCGTCTGCACTGCGCTCGGTAATTGATTTTTTTGCAGACAAGCTTCTTGTAAATCTTACTGCAATAATTTTAACCGTTAAGGGGATAATCCCGATATGGGTTGCTTTGATAATACTTGCAAGGGACTTGATTACAATAATTATAGGAACAATTCTGATTTACAGAGACTTAAGGACAGAATTCAAGCCCACTGTGCTCGGCAAAATAAGCTATTTCTTCCAGCTAATGGCTTTGGTGCAGCCGATAATAAGCATGCAGATTGACTGGTACATAATGGGCACGGCGCTTGCGCTCACCGTGATATCGGGAATATACTCATTAATAAAATCTGAATTCCGGCTGATAAGAAGGAAAAGGGAAATTGATGATTACAGGATTTTTTCACTGCTGAAATTTGCCGATATTTTTACTTTGTTTAATGTAGCACTTGGGCTGATAAGCATTGTTTTTGCGATGAGCAATAATTTTGACTACGCCGCTTATGTGCTTTTGATTGCCGTTGCATTTGATTACTTGGACGGAAAAATTGCCGTTTCTATGCAGCAGCAGAACTCATTTGGAAAAGAGCTGGATTCACTGTCTGACACAGTTTCCTTTGGGGTTGCGCCCGCAATATTCGGGTTCAGCCTGATGCAGTACATGGCAGACATTAAGCCTTTTCAGCTGACATTCGGTATAATAGCATTTACTATTTTTCTGTTCTGCGGAGTTTTGAGGCTCGCAAGGTATAATATAGTGGACATGAAAGGGGTATACCGGGGAATGCCGATAACATTGAATGGGATAATAATACCGGCTGTTTATTTTGTCGGCTCAAGATTTTATCCTTTGGCTTACGTAAAATTTTTTCCTTACCTTTACCTGTTGCTTGGCATCTTAATGGTGTCCTCATTAAGCATAAAGAAATTATGAGCTGAATTTGGCCTTAAATGCGAAAGTTAAGGCAGTTAATACTGACATAAGTAAAGTTAAATATACAAAAATATCCTTGTAGAAGAAATTTATAAGCATTGCAAGAATCGTTACATAGGCAAAACCCACAGTAATCTTGCTTATGGCGGATGTCAAAATGCCTTTGAATTTCTTTGCATAGTAAAATTTGATTATTGCGCTGATTATAACCGGAAATAAAAACAGGATGCCGAGCTTAATATTGATATATCTTGTATAAACAAAAAGCACAAGGGTTGAAAAAATAAATACCCAGTCTGTAAAAGAGTCAAACCAGCTTCCAATCTCAGTCTTCTGGTTCATAAATCTGGCGGAAATGCCGTCCAGCTTGTCGCTCAGGGTTATTATTGCGAATATAATTATAGCAACATAAATTTTTGACCTGAGGACATAATAAATAAATGGAATGATGAGCAGAAATCTTACAAGTGTAATAAGATTGGGCAGATTTACGATTTTGTTGCCCGTCAGCTTCCTGATTCTAAATAAGTATTCTATTCCGGAAATCACAGTCAATAAAACTGCCGCTAGCATTATATAATAGCTGAATCTCAGCTCCAGCAAAACTGCTACAATCGCAATGCTCTGCACAACAGTCTTCGCCTTGCCGAAATTGCTTGCAGGGACAATTAATTTTGACGGCAGAAGATAAATGCGGATTGCAGTCAAAACAACTTCTCTCGATATTATAACAATAGCCATCCATAATTCAACCCCCCTTCCAATCAAAAAAATCAGGGCAGTTGAAATCAAAAACTTGTCGGCAATAGGGTCAATCAGCTTGCCAAAATCAGTCACTTGCCTTTTCTTTCTTGCGATGTAGCCATCAAAGAAATCTGAAATTGAGAGCATGCCAAAAATGAAAGCAGCAAAAAAATTCCTGTAGGGTATTTTTGCAAGAAGTATAATGGCAAATAAAGGTATCAAGCATATCCTTATAATTGTTATTTTATTCGGAACGTTGAATTTAAACTTCATAATCTGATAATTTTACGGCTGCTTAAATAATTTTCTAAAAAGTTTATTTAAATGGTGTTATCCCTTAATTCATATAGGTATTTCATTACATCCGATGCCTGTTTTTTTATGTCTTTATTTTTGTTTAAATAAACTAATTTTCCAATATTTATTGTAGAACTGAAAGGGGCATATGAAAATTTTATGCCGATTGGCAATATTAGGGTGCCGGTTTCCAGAGCAAGCCTGACCGCGCCTGTTTTTGGTTTTTCTATTCGTTTTTTTCTTTCCAGCCTGCCCTCGGGAAAAATTCCAACTATTTCGCCAGATCTTATCAATTTTTTTGCTTCTCTATAAGCCTGCTTGGGGCTGTACATCGGAATGACCCCCGCCCATTGCCTGGAAATTATGTTAAACCACCATACTGGCGTAGCTATAAAATGAACTTTTTTATTCAATTTTTTAATTATCGGGTAGAGTATTAACAAATGATCGCGGTTAGTTTCATGGTTTGCAGCTATTATGAATGTTTTCTTACCAGGGATATTCCCAATACCTTTGATTTTTTTTATTAATATCCAGCAAAGGGGATAAAACCACAATTTTGATATTGGATAAACCATTTATCATTTACCTCAGGATACCAATTATTTTTTATATCTTAAATTATATCTGAAGGTGTCTTTTCTGATTTGCCCAAAGGCTATCCTGTATAAAGCTGATGCTATGTGCCTGAATGCAACTCTAAATTTTCCTTCATGATCAAATCTGCGCATAGACAAAGACACTTTTTCACTTTTAATAATCCTAAATTTTCCGTGCTTTGAGCACCTGTTCACATAGTCCAGATCCTCACCGAGTTTTATGGTTTCATCAAATCCTTTTATTTTTTTGTATAGGGATTTTTTACAAAATATAGAACATCCTGCAGCATTAGGATAAAAAAACTGAATTGAAAAAATGGTAAAATTATAAATTACAAAAAAAATCTTATAAGCCGCCTCATTGCTCAAGGGATTTATCAGGCATCCTGCGACATCTAATTTTCTGTGTTTGAATTCATCAGTCACATTTCTTAAAAAATCTGGGCTAAACTGCACATCGGCGTCAAAAAACGCCAGGATTTCACCTTTTGCCATTTTTGCTCCATTATTCCTGCCCGCAGCTGGCGAGCCTCCCTTGACAATCCTGCAGCCGTATTTTTTTGCTATCAGTCTTGTTTTGTCTGCAGAATCTGCATCTGCAACAATGATTTCATAATTGTTATAAGTCTGGCTCTTAATGCATTCAAGCAATTTTGGAAGGTATTTTTCCTCATTCCATGTCGGTATTATTATGCTTAGCATAGTTATGCAAAACTATTTAAACCATATTTAAAAAACTTTTGCTATGAATGAAATTATTCTGTTTTTAATGAAATGCATATATTTTATGCTGCCTGCATATTTTGCCAATATGGCACCGGTTATAGTTAAAAGAGTAAACTTTCTTGCTTATCCTGTTGATTTCAGCAGGGAGATAAATAAAAAACCTGTATTCGGCAGAAACAAGACATTTAGGGGGTTATTTTTTGGGGCTTTGTTTGCAGTTATAATCTCTTATTTGCAGTTTGTGGGCTATAACACGGAGTTTTTAAGGAGCATTTCTTTTTTCGGCTATGACAATTGGCTGATGTTTGGATTTTTGATGGGAATGGGGGCTTTGATTGGGGACTTGATTAAAAGTTTTTTCAAAAGAAGAGCGGGTATAAAGCCCGGTGACAGGCTTATTCCGTTCGACCAGAGCGATTTTGTTATAGGCGCCTTGATATTCATAATGCCTGTCTTTGCATTGACGTGGAAGATTTTTTTAGCTTCCTTGGTTTTGAGTTTTGTGCTTGACATTTTAGTCAATCATGCTGCTTTCTATCTCAAAATAAGGAACGAGAAATGGTAAAAAATAATTGTCAATTTTTCATATCGCCTTCTATTAAGGATAATTCTAAAATGTAATAAATTTAACCTAAAGATATTTAAATTAAACTTTTATCCTTCTGCACAATGCCCTCGTAGCTTAGCAGGTACCCTTATGGGCTGCAAAAAGCGTGTGACTGTTAATCACAAGATCACCAGTTCGAGAATCGGTCAGTATTGCTGACTGGTCAAAATTCTGGTCGAGGGCGTATGAGACCCTAAAAAGGTCTCTATTTTCCTTAAATGTTTTTGATTGTTAAAATTAAAATTTATTTTAAATTCTCAGTTGCCATTCCAACAAACTTTATAAATAAACTTAATTTTCAAAGTGTATCTTGGGCCCGTAGCTCAGTCTGGTAGCTGCCAATCGCAGATTGGCTCGCTGGACAATTAGAGCGCACGACTGATAATTTAGTCTGACATCGTGAGGTCATGAGTTCAAATCTCACCGGGCCCATTTTTTCCAAATGCTTCTTTTCAATACTAATTTAATTAGGAAGCCGATTACAAACAGGTTCCATATAGGAAAAAATCAAAAATATATTTTAACTACCAAAAAGTTTAAATACAGGTTATTATTCTTAAATAGCAACACTTTAATGATACTCAAAAAATATAGATTAGGAGGGGTGTAAATGGCTTTCAAAACAAAATCATTGATTGTATTTCTGGTAATATCTGCATTCTTGTTAAGCAGCTGTGAAGTTTATCAGACTCTTTATGGCAATTCAGCAACAGCGCCTACAGGCCAAGTTGTATCACCTTCAGAAAATGAAAGCACGGAAATTACAGTTCCTGAGGAGAATCAATCCATAGAAGAAACTCAGCCCACTGAAGAGGTAAATCCAGTTGAAGTAACGCCGGAAGTTGTTCCGGTCAAATCCGACGAAAAGCCGTTTGTTGTTGTGGTGCAGGAAACTGATTTAGTGAACCTCGTTCCAAAAGCAGAAGACCCCGACAAGAATACAGTCTTAGCTTATACTTTTACATCTCCAATAAGCGATAAAGGTGAATGGCAGACCAATTATGGGGATTCTGGAGAATACACAATCACAGTCACAGTTTCTGATGGAGAAGCAGCAACAAGTAGGGATGTACTATTAATTGTAAACAAAAAGGAAGAAGCTCCGACGATAGACAAATCAACACCGCTTGAGAGCTCTTTGACTGTAGATGAAACTCAATCAATAGACTTCAGCGTCACTGCAAGCGACTTAAACAAAGATCCTTTGGCATACAAATGGAAGCTTGATGGAAATGAAGTTGGAGATGCAGATGCATGGGCTTACCAGGCAGATTACGACAGCGCAGGCACGCACACTGTAAAAATTGATGTGTCTGATGGATTATCAACTGCAAGCAAAATCTGGTCTGTGAATGTAAGAAATGTCAACAGGGCGCCAACGCTTGAAAAGATTAATGACATTGAAGCAAGGGAAACAGACAAGATAGTCATTACTGCTTTGGCAACTGATGCCGACAAAGATCCAGTTACATATTCCATAAGCGACAGCAGATTCAAGCAGGATGGAAATATATTCACATGGGAAACAGATTACGACAGCGCAGGCACTTACGAAGTCAATATAACTGCAAGCGACGGTACTGATAAAGTGTCACAGACATTTAAGGTGAATGTGGCAAATGTCAACAGGCCGCCTGTAATCGTTGATATCGGGCAGAAGAAATAAAACTTTGCTTGTTTTTTATTTCATTAATTTTATTATTCTTTTTTGCGTGTAGGGGGAATAGATGAATAAGAAATTCGCATTAATGTTAATTATATTTTTACTTATGCCGTATACTGTGAGTTCTGTAACTACTTTTGTTGTTCAGGAAACTGATAAGCTTAGTTTGCGCACAGACGCTACAGACCCCGATAGTGATAAATTAACTTATTATTATATTTCCCCACTAAACGAAAAAGGCGAGTGGCAGACGACTTACGGGGATGCCGGAACATATGATTCAACAATAACTGTTTCTGACGGTCAGGCAAATGCAAGTGAAGATATAAGGATTATAGTAAACAAAAAGGAAGTCCCCCCGCAGATTGATTACGCCAGCCCCAGCGACCCTGTCACAATAAATGAATCAGAATCAGTAAATTTTGAAGTGCGGGCAAGCGACTTAAACAAGGACCCTTCAACATACACGTGGTACATTGACAATAAAAGGGCAGGCTCAGGACAATATTTTACTTACAGCACAAGTTATAATGATGCAGGCATCCATCACGTTTTGATTGTAGTTTCCGACGGCACTTTAAATGCAACAAAAGAATGGACTGTCAATGTTTTTGATTTTGATGTTGGCATGCTTCTTAATGGCATAAATGATGTGGCTGTAAACGAAGGAGAGACTGCAAGATTAAACCTCCCAAATTTTGCAAAATATGGTTTGGCATATACAGTTTCAGAGCCTCTCGGAAGCAAGAACGAATGGCAGACAACTTACGACGATTCTGGGGAGTATGCTGTTCTTATTCACGTAGCTGGAAACGGCTTTAAGGGAGACAAAATAGCAACAGTCACTGTAAAAGACATTGACAGGGCCCCTATCTTTAATGAGATAGGCAACAAGGTAATAGGTGAAAATCAGACTCTCAAGATTGTTTTGAATGCAGCCGACGATGATGGAGACGAAATAACCTATTCAGTCGACAAGCTGCCTGACGGGGCAACACTTAAAGGAAATACATTTACGTGGACTCCAAGCTTTGATACAGTGAAGAAGGAAGATTTTATTGACAGAGTAGTTGATAAATTTACAGTATTGAGCAAGACATTCTACCTGCAGTTTGCAGCCGCTTCAAATGACAAGAAAATTTTGCATAATGTTATAATAACTGTAAAGGATGTCAACAGGGCGCCTGTTCTTGAAGATTTGCAGCCCATAACTGTCAATGAAGGTGACACAATAAAAATAGTTCCGAATGCTTATGATTTGGATGGCGACAAAGTTACCATTTCCTATTCTGGATTCATGGCATCGGATACTTACAAGACCAAATTCGGAGATGCAGGAACTAAATATGTTAAAGTTACTGCAAGCGATGGAACACTTACAACTTCAAAATCTGTGCAGATAATAATCAATCACGTCAACAGGCCGCCAACGTTGGATAAAATAAATGACCTAAAAGCAACCGAAGGAGGCAATATTGCAATAGTTTTGAATGCGCATGACCCTGATGGTGACCAGCTTCAGTATTCTGTTTCAAACGCCCCCCATCAGGCGTCTTTGAGCGGAAATAAATTTATCTGGAATGTGCCTTATGATTTTGCAAACAGGAAAGAGACAAAAACACTTGATTTGGTGTTTTATGTAAGCGACGGTAACTTAAGCGCAAGCCATGCTGCAAGAGTGCAGGTAACTGATAAAAACAGGCCTCCAAGAATAATTAATGCAAGCAAAAGCATCGTTGCTAAGATCAATGAGCCTGTATTTATGTTTGTAAAAGCTGTTGATGACGACAATGACCCATTAGCTTACACCTGGGATTTTGGCCTTTTGGAAAAGTACCAGGCAACCGAAAATCACGAAAGAATATTTTCATCTCCGGGAAACAAGATTGTGAAAGTCATTGTAAGCGACGGAACAGATTCGGTTGAGCAGATAATCAATATATTTGTTCAGGACAACTCAAATTACAACAACCGGTTTTTGAATGAAAGTGTCTACATAAAAGTCCGTAAAGTAAATATAACTTATAAGGAAACCAGAGTTTTGAGCGCGCAGGAAGTGAATGCAATAACCCAAGGGATATCAAGTACGAAAAGTTTCAATTCCGGAGCAAACAATCCTCCAAGAATTTTGGAATCAACAAATAACGTCGTTGCAAAAGTTGGCCAGCCTATCTTGCTTTATGTCAAGGCGGTTGACGATGACAGCGATCCATTGACTTACACCTGGGATTTTGGATTTTTGGATTCGCACAAAGGTCAATTCCAGCAAAGAACATTCGCAACAGCCGGAAATAAAGTTGTCAAAGTAACAGTCAGCGACGGCCATTATAATGTTGTTCAAACTCTGAATGTTAATGTAGTGGAATAAAAAATGGCAACTAATCCGGGACCCTTTCATCCAGCAGATATTCTTATCGACGAGCGTCGCAGGCTTTATCATCAATTATTTACCACAGGAGATTTAGCCAATGACATTTTAATTGTTGGTGATCCTAGGAGAGTTACTAAAATAGCTGACGAATTTTTGGATGTTAATTTTGAAGAAGACAACAGAGGATTACATACTATAACGGGCTCAACTAAAGAGCACGGAGATAGGATTTCTTTACTGACTTCTGGAATGGGAACCCCTTCTCTTGAAATTGCTCTTGTTGAGGCAATTAACGAGCACGAAATTGATTTGGAAACCTTAACAAGAAGAGAGCCACCCTATCCTATGATAAATATAATTAGAGTTGGCACTTCTGGGGGCATTCAGAGAGAAACAGAACCAGGCACACTAATAATCACAGATTATGATATCGGTCTAGATAATACTGGAATTTTCTATCAAGTTCCGCATCCTGATAGGGATTCAAAAGTTCTTGAAAGAAGAGTTAGGAAGGCACTTAACGATGCAGTCCCTAAAGGATACAGGTTTAAAGGAGATTTCCGTCCTTATGCTTCAAGAGCACATCCTGATGCGCTAAAGGCGCTTGTGGATGCTGCGCAAATCAATGGGGATAATTACAAAGTGGGAATAACAGCTTCCAATGCGGGATTTAACGCAAATCAGGGAAGAAATGTGCTTAGAATTAAACCAACTATAGAAGATCTTCCTTTACTATTGGAAAGGTTGGATACCGGTATTCCTGGACAGAAAATTGAAAATAATGAAATGGAAGCAAGCGCCCTTTTTCATGTAATGTGGGGTCTTGGTTATAGAGCAGGAGCAATTTGTGTGGCAATAGCAAATAGATTTCACGGCACAGTTAATATAAATTATGATCAAGCAATGAGCAACGCATCGAGAATAGGTTTAACGGCACTTCATGATCTCATTAAAAGTTCTCGGCCAGTTTATTCTCCATAGTTTTTCAACAACCTTTATAAAGTAGTTTTCTCTCATAAACATTATGCCTAAATCTGTAAAAATAAATGAGGAATTTGACAGCGCAGTCCTGAATATTGCAATAGACACAATTAAAATCGGCAAGCAGGCGATTGTTTTTGTGAATACAAAAAAATCCGCTGAAAAAACCGCGGAGGATATCTCAAAAAAACTGAAGAAAGATGAAACTTTGTCGGAAATTGCCGATGATGCTTTGAATGCATTATCAAGGCCGACAAAACAATGCGAAAGATTGTCATATTGCCTGCAAAAAGGAATTGCTTTCCATCATGCAGGCCTCACACAAAAACAGAAAGATATTATCGAGGATAATTTCAGAAAAGGCAGCGTAAAAATAATCTGCTGCACCCCTACACTTGCTTATGGGGTTGATTTGCCTGCATTCAGGGCAATTATAAAAGATTTGAAAAGATTCACAGTTCACGGCTTAAGCTGGATTCCTGTTCTTGACTATATGCAGATGTCAGGGCGTGCAGGCCGGCCGAATTATGACAGCGAAGGGCAGTCAATTGCAATCGCACTGACAAATTCAGAAAAAGAAAAGATAGAAGAAAAATATGTCAATGGGCTGCCGGAAGATATTTATTCAAAACTGGCAGTCGAGCCGGTGCTGAGAACTTATGTTTTGTCGTTGATTGCGGCAAATTTCATATCAACAAAAAAGCAGCTGTTTGAGTTTTTTGACAAGACTTTTTATGCCCACCAGTTTAAGGATTTGAGAAGGCTGCATGCGACAATAAGCAAAGTGATTGATTTGCTTGACGAGTGGGAATTTATTTTAAGGTCTGGAGGTGACCTGAACGCGAGCGTGTTCGAACGCGAGCGTTCTCGCACGCATGTCACTGATTTCGCAGGCGCTGATGAGCTTGATGATGAAAAATACAAAACTACTTTGATTGGAAAAAGAGTTGCAGAGCTTTACATTGACCCATTGACGGCATATTTCATAATAAACTGCCTCAGAAATGCTTCTGATAAAAAATTGGATGCTTTTTCATTTTTGCAGATGGTTTCCCACACTCTTGAGATAAGGCCAATGCTGAAAGTCGGATTAAGGGAGCATGATAAAATACAGGAGCAAATGCTCGAGCTCAGTGATTATCTGCTTGAGGATGAGCCTTCAATGTACGAGCCGGAATATGAAGATTTCCTGAATTCAGTTAAGACGGGTTTGATGCTCAATCAATGGATAAGCGAGCAGGATGAGGAATTCTTATTGGAAGAATATAATGTCCGCCCCGGAGAATTAAGGGCAAAAATCGACATTGCAGACTGGCTTTTATATTCAACAGAAGAGCTTGCCA
>CAYHTH010000017.1:0-9600 GCA_964359525.1 uncultured Methanosarcinales archaeon
AGCAAGGCAATTCCTTCACACACAATGTGTGTGGTATCCTTGCCTAGAGAAATGAAATTTCTCAAAAATAATGTTTGTGCTCCAAAAGGATTCAAAGCAATAAGTAAATCAATCGGTATTAAAAAATCAAATAAGCCAGATTTTGCAGTAATATTCAGCAATGTTCTTGCTAATGCAGCAGCTGTTTATACTTCAAATAATGTAAAAGGAGCTCCGCTTATTGTTACAAAAAAGCATCTTGAAGACGGAAAAGCCCAAGCAATAGTCATCAACAGCGGCATTGCAAATGTATGTACAGGCAAAAAGGGAATAAAAGATGCTGAGGATATGACAAAATGTACAGCGAATGAGCTTGAAATAGATGCTAATAATGTTCTTGTAGCTTCAACAGGATTAATTGGAGCATATTTGCCAATGAATCGAATTAAAAATGGAATAAAAGGAATAAAAAATGAATTAAGTGTTAGTGCTGACGCAGCAGCTGCAATAATGACGACAGACACTATTAAAAAAGAAATTGCAGTTAAAGTTGATAATTTCACTATTGGCGCAATAGCAAAAGGTGCAGGTATGATTCATCCAAATATGGCAACAATGCTCTGTTTTATAACAACAGATGCAGAAATTCCTTCAAAAAACCTAAGCATTTTTCTCAAAAATTCTGTCAATAAGTCATTTAATATGATAAGCGTTGACATGGATACAAGCACAAGCGACATGGCTGTTATAATAGCAAATGGTCTTGCTGGAAAAGCGGATTATAAAAAATTTCAAAAGACATTAGATTATGTTTGTTTAGAATTGGCAAAAAAAATTGCAAAAGACGGCGAAGGCGCAACAAAACTGGTTGAAATTGAAGTAAGAAATGCAGCAACAAAATCTGATGCGCAAAAACTTGCCAAATCTGTTATCAGCTCAAATCTTGTCAAATGTGCATTATTCGGCAATGATCCGAACTGGGGCAGGATTGTATGCGCAATGGGCAACTCAGGTGCAAAATTCGAGCAAAGCTTTGTTGACGTATATTTTGGAAAAGAGCTTATAGTAAGCAATGGCGTAACAACTCACTTTAACTTGGAAAAAGTAAAAGATGTAATGAACAAAGACACTTTGAAAATAACAATAAACCTTAACCAAGGCAGAGAAAATGCAGTTGCTTACGGCTGTGATATGTCATACGGTTACATCAAAATAAATGCGCTTTATACAACTTAAACCATGGTGAAAAAATGAATTTGATTGACAAAACACAAGTTCTGATTGAGGCATTGCCGTATATAAAAAAATTCAAAGACAAAATTGTTGTTATAAAGTTCGGTGGCAATGCGATGTCTGAAATGAAAAGCATGATAGAAGATATAGTCTTATTGAAGCATATAGGAATAAAGCCAATAGTTGTCCATGGTGGAGGCCCGGAAATAGATTTAGAGTTGAAAAAAGCAAAAATAACGCCAAGATTTATTGATGGCTTACGATATACAGATGATTCTATTATCGAAATAGTTGAGCAAGTTTTTAGACGAATTAATAATGAAATTGTTGCTGAAATAATAAGTCATGGGGCCAAGTCAGTCAGTGCAACAGGCTATATCAAGGCAAAGCAAAAAAATCCTAAACTGGGCTTAGTGGGAGAAATAACTGGAATTAATGAGGAAAAAATATATGAAGTTCTAAAATCAGATTTTATTCCTGTAATATCTCCTATCGGGATTGGTGATGATGGAAAATACTACAATATAAATGCAGACACAGTAGCTTCGCATATTGCTGTAGCCCTTAATGCTGAAAAACTTACTATACTGACTAATGTTGACGGTATAATAATAAATGATAATTGTTTATCTCATATTGATCTAAATACAGCAAGAAAAGAAATTGAAAATGGCACTATAAATAAAGGCATGATACCGAAAGTAGAGGCTTGCATGCATGCTGTCCAGAATCATTGCCCTAAAGCTCACTTAATAAATGGATTGATTCCTCATTCTCTTTTGCTTGAAATATTCACAGACAAGGGAGTTGGCACAGAAATCGTGTATAAAAATGGAAACTGAAAAAATAATTGATCTTGAAAAAAAATATCTGATGCATACATATTCAAGGCCGGGTTTTGTACTTGAGCATGGTCAAGATTGCTATGTATTTGATAATGATGGAAAAAAGTATATCGATTTAGTTGGTGGCTTGGCAACATGCATTCTTGGCCATGGCAACAATGAATTTGCTGAAGCTGTAAGAGAGCAAATAAAAAAAATAACAAATCCAACAAATCTTTATTACACAGAAGAGCAAGTAAAATTAGCTGAAAAACTTGCAAAGCTTTCTGGGCTAAATAAATGCTTCTTCTCAAACTCAGGAACAGAAAGCGTAGAAGCAGCTATAAAGCTCACAAGAAAAAGTACTAAAAAAATTGAGATAATAGCAACAAAGCATGGTTTTCATGGCAGGACTTTTGGAAGCCTTGCAGCTACTTGGAAAAAAAAGATAAAATTTCCTTTCAATCCAATGCTTAAAGGCTTTAAGCATGTAGATTATGGAAATGCAGATGCTGTTGAGAAAGCAATAACAGAAAAAACAGCTGCTGTTATAGTCGAGCCAATACAAGGCGAAGCTGGAATAGTTGTTCCGCCTCATGATTATTTAAAAAATCTTAGGGAAGTTTGCGATAAGCACAACATTTTAATGATTATTGATGAAGTCCAAACAGGATGCGGAAGAACAGGAAAATTTTTTGCATTTGAGCACAGCAAAATAAAGCCAGATATTATAACATTAGCAAAAGGGCTTGCAAACGGAATTCCAATTGGGGCTACAATTGCTAAAGAAGAAATTGCATCAAGCTTTGAAAAAGGCGATCATGGCTCTACTTTTGGCGGCAATCCAGTAGCTTGTGTAGCTGCTGATTTTACAATTGATTACATATTAAAAAATAAATTAATTGAAAATGCATCAGTAAATGGGAATTATTTTTTAAAAAAACTTAATTCTATAAAATCAAGCTCAATAAAAGAAATAAAAGGCAAAGGACTGATGATAGGAATTGAATTAAAAGAAGATAATGGAGCTGTAATCAAAAAGTGCATTGAGAAAGGATTGCTAATTAATCCTGCGTCAGAAAAAGTTCTCAGATTATTGCCACCTCTTGTTATAAACAAAGAAATAATTGATAATGCGGTTGAAATAATGGCATCAGCTATAAAAGATGAAAATTAAGGCAGGAATAATCGGGGCATCAGGGTATACAGGATACGAGCTCATTAAAATACTGATTAAGCATAAGAATGTGGAACTAGGTTTTCTTAACAGCAGAAGCCACTTCGGAAAAACAGTGAAATCAGTTTATTCTGATTTTCACGATGACAATCTAAAATTTACAAATTTTGATTTGGATGAAATCAAAAGGTTAAATGCGGATGTTGTTTTTACCGCGCTTCCAAGCGGAGAAGCAATTGATGTCGTGCCTGAATTAAGATCAAGAGTTATAGATTTAAGCGCCGATTTCAGGTTCTCTGACTTAAGTATTTACGAAAAGGTTTATGGAATTAATCGCAAGGAAAAAATAGATGCAGTTTACGGGCTTCCAGAACTGTTCAGGAAACAAATAAAAAATGCGAAAGTTGTTGCAAATCCTGGCTGCTACGCAACTGCATCAATACTTGCAGCGCTGCCAATCCAGAAATACGCCGGCAATATAATATTTGACTGCAAATCCGGATATAGCGGTGCTGGTGTAAAGCCAACTTATGTAAATCAAAAAGAAAATTATTCTGACAATATTATATCATACAATATAACTAAGCATCGCCATAAATATGAAATTGAACAATTCATTAAAACTAAAATTTCATTAACTCCACATGTAATTCCAACATTTAGAGGTTTGATGTGCACAATGCATGCAATATTTAATGAAAGCATGAGCAATGACGATGCTAGGAAAATTTATGAAGACTTTTATAGAAATGAGCCATTCACAGAAATATTAAATAAAATCCCGGAATTGCATGATGTCCAAAACAATAATTATTGCTGCCTTGGCGGATTTGAAATTGATGAAAACAACCAGCTTGTTGTGATTTCTGTGATTGATAATCTTCTTAAAGGCGCTTCCGGGCAGGCTGTGCATAACATGAACATTATGTTCGGGTTTGATGAAAGAGAAGGATTAGTCTAACGATTCTATTAATGAAAAATAATTTGTAAAATTTTCCCCAACCGCAACCTTTATTAATAAGTCAGGTCTATTACTCTTTTTTAATATGCACTTGAATGATAAAGCGAAGATAATTCTAGAAAATGGTGATGAATTTGAAGGCTTCTCTTTTGGCGCTGAGCATTCTGTTTCAGGGGAAGTTGTGTTTAATACTGGAATGGTTGGTTATCCTGAATCTTTAACAGACCCAAGCTATAAAGGCCAGATTCTTGTTCTTACATACCCATTAATTGGGAATTATGGGGTTCCTGATAAAATCAAAGAGAATGGGCTATTGAAATACTTTGAATCAAACAAAATACAAATTCAGGCGCTCGCCATATCAGATTATTCTTTTGAATATTCGCACTGGAATGCAAAAAAAAGCCTTGCCGAGTGGCTAAAAGAAGAAAATATTCCTGCTATTTATGGAATTGATACAAGAAAACTAACAAAAACTTTGAGAGAGAAAGGTGCAATGCTCGGTAAAATAGTAATTAATGACGAGGACATAAAATTGTTTGATCCAAATGTAATTGACATCGTAAAAGAAGTCAGCATAAAAGAGCCAGTTGTTTATAATGAAAAGCCAAATCAGAAAAAAGTTGTTGTAATTGATTGTGGAGTAAAAGATAATATTATTAGAAATCTCATAGCGAGAGATTTAATAGTTGTAAGAGTTCCATATGATTATGATTTCTTAACCCAATCATTTGATGGATTGGTTATTTCAAACGGGCCTGGTGACCCAAAAATGTGCAAAACGACAATTGCGAATGTAAAAAAAGCTCTGGAGCAAGAAATACCGACTTTCGGAATCTGCTTGGGAAACCAGATTATGGCACTAGCTGCAGGCGGAGATACTTACAAATTAAAATATGGTCACCGCTCTCAGAATCAACCTTGTATTTTGGTTGGAACAAAACGATGCTACATCACAACCCAAAATCACGGATTTGCCGTCAATATGAAAACTCTTGAACCGGAATGGCAGGAATATTTTGTAAATGCAAACGACGGCACAAATGAAGGAATCAAACATAAGACAAAGCCGTTTATGGCTGTTCAGTTTCATCCTGAAGGCACGCCCGGTCCCAATGATACTCAATTTTTGTTTGACGAATTTTTAAAGATGATGAAATAAATTAAAAAAATAAAAAATATTAATAATAATCATGACAATGAATAAACCAAAAAAAGTCCTTGTATTAGGAAGCGGAAGCTTAAAGATTGGACAAGCTGGAGAATTTGATTACTCCGGAAGCCAATGCCTAAAAGCTTTAAGGGAAGAAGGAATACAAACTGTCTTGATTAATCCGAACATTGCAACCATACAAACCAGCGAAGGAATGGCTGACAAAATATACTTTCTTCCAGTTACTCCTTATTTTGTTGAAAAAGTCATAGAAAAAGAAAAACCGGACGGAATAATGCTTTCTTTCGGCGGGCAGACTGCGTTAAACTGCGGTGTGGAATTGTTTGACGCAGGAATTTTCAAAAAATATAATGTAACAGTTTTAGGAACTCAGATTGATGCAATCAAAAATACAGAGGACAGGGAATTATTCGTAAATAAATTAAATGAAATTAATTTGAAAACTCCTGAAAGCCAGGCTGCAAATTCTGTTGAAGAAGCCGTCAAAATTGCAAAAAAATTAACCTACCCGGTTATGCTGAGAGTTGCTTACGCGCTTGGAGGCGCCGGCTCTGGGGTTGCTCTTGATGAAAAAGAATTAACAGAAAAAGCAAAAAGGGCTTTTGCCTATTCAAATCAGGTTCTTGTTGAAAAATATCTGGGCGGCTGGAAAGAAATAGAATATGAGGTTGTAAGAGATGCTCATGATAACTGCATCACAGTCTGCAATATGGAAAATTTTGACCCGATGGGAATTCACACGGGCGAGAGCATTGTTGTTGCACCTTCCCAGACGCTGACAAATTCGGAATATCATAAGCTCAGAGACATTGCCATTCAGGTGATAAGGCATTTAGGGATTGTTGGAGAATGCAACATCCAGTATGCACTTGATCCTTATTCTGAGGATTACAGGATAATTGAAGTCAATGCAAGGCTGTCAAGAAGCTCTGCGCTTGCGTCAAAAGCCACAGGGTATCCGCTTGCGTTTGTTGCAGCAAAACTTTCTTTGGGCTACTCTTTGATTGAGCTTGAAAATTCCATAACTAAAGTCACGAAAAGCTGTTTTGAGCCGGCGCTTGATTATATCGTTATAAAAATGCCAAGATGGGACTTGCAGAAATTCAAGAGAGTCAGTTTTGAGATTGGAAGCGAGATGAAAAGTGTCGGCGAGGTTATGGCAATCGGCAGAAAATTTGAAGAAGTAATCCAGAAAGCAATACGGATGCTGAACATAAATCTGCACGGATTGGTTGCAAACAACCTTAATTTCAATGATGTTGAAAAAGATTTAAGCGTGCCGACCGACAAAAGGCTTTTGATGATAGTCGAGGCCATGAAAAGGGGAATTTCAATCGACAGAATTTATGAATTGACAAAAATTGACAGATGGTTCCTGCACAAAATCAGGAATGTAGTTGATACTGAAAAAGAATTGATTGAATATAATTTAGAAAATGTTCCCAGAGAACTGCTGAAATTATCAAAACAGCAGGGCTTCTCGGATTTCCAGATTGCGAAAATTTTATTCAAAAGCGACAGAAACAATATGGAATTAAAGAAGCTTGAAGTCAGAAAATTAAGAAAAAAATATAACATAATCCCTGCTGTAAAGCAAATTGATACGCTGGCAGCAGAATACCCCGCAAAAACAAATTACCTTTACTTGACTTATAACGGAGAAGGCGATGACATAAGCTTTGATGTCAAAAAAAGCATGATTGTGCTCGGCTCCGGAGCTTACAGAATCGGCTCTTCGGTTGAATTTGACTGGTGCTGTGTTAATTCTGTTCTTGCGCTCAGAAAACTCGGATATTCCACAATAATGATTAATTACAATCCTGAAACTGTGAGCACGGATTATGATGTGTGCGATAGGTTATATTTTGACGAATTAAGCTTTGAAAGGGTTTTGGATATCTATGATAAAGAAAATCCGGAAGGGGTTATAATTTCAATGGGCGGCCAGATTCCAAACAATCTTGCGATGAAACTGCACAGGCAGAATGTGAGAATACTCGGAACATCTCCGTTAAACATTGACAAGGCAGAGGACAGGCATAAATTTTCAGGCATGCTGGATTCTCTTAAGATAGACCAGCCGGCGTGGACAGAAGCAAAATCAATTGATGAGGCCGACAAATTTGCATCAGAAGTAGATTATCCTGTTTTGATAAGGCCTTCTTATGTCTTAAGCGGCGCTGCAATGAGCGTTGCTTCGGACAAAAAAGAGCTTGACCAGTATCTGCAGAAAGCGGTTGAAGTTTCCAAGGAACATCCTGTCGTGATAAGCAAATTCATCACAAACGCAAAAGAAATTGAGATTGACGCTGTTGCAGGCAGGGGAGAGATAATGATTTATGCAATTTCCGAGCACATAGAAAATGCAGGAGTCCATTCGGGAGATGCCACCATGGCATTGCCGCCTCAGTTCACTTACATAGAGACCATAAAGAAAATAAAAGGCATAACGAAAAAAATAGCCAAATCGCTTGATATAACCGGCCCATTCAACATTCAGTTTATTGCCAAAGAAAATCAAATCAAAGTCATAGAATGCAATCTTCGTGCATCAAGAAGCTTTCCCTTTGTGTCAAAAGTCACAAAATATAATTTCATTGACCTTGCAACAAAAGCTATGCTCGGAATAGACATTAAAGGAAAGTATAATACATTAAATTTAGATTATGTCGGCGTAAAAGCTCCGCAGTTTTCGTTCTCAAGGCTCCATGGCGCAGACCCGGTTTTGAGTGTTGAGATGGCGTCGACCGGGGAAGTTGCATGCCTGGGAAATGATTTGAATGAAGCTTTTCTCAAATCGCTGCTTTCAGTCGGGTTTGTGATTCCCAGAAAAAGCATATTATTATCGACCGGCCCAATCAAAAACAAAGCTTATCTGCTTGAAAGCATAAAAAAACTTTATGAAATGGGCTTTGAGTTTTATGCAACTGAAGGCACTGCAAAATTTCTTGAACAAAATGAGATAAATGTTAAGATGCTGCACTGGCCCCTTGAAAAAAAAGAGCCGAATGCACTGACATATTTAAAAGAAAGAAAAATTGATTTGGTAATTAATATTCCAAAAAGCTATGAAGAGGAAGAAATAACAAATGATTACCTCATAAGAAGAAAAGCTGTTGACTTTAATATTCCGCTTTTGACAAACGCGCAGATTGCCAAGCTGTTTGTTGAATCCATTTCCAAGAAAAAGATGGAAGATTTGGAGATTAAGAGCTGGGATGAATATGCGAATAATTAATAATCTATTTTCTTCTTTTTAGGCTCACGTAAAACAACTGCTTCTTTCCCATTGCTGATAATCTTAACTTTATCTACTAAAGTTTGTAAATTGGAGAAAAGGGAGTAACTATCAATCATATGAGGGGTAACAATTACAATTTCTGCTTGTCTTAATAACCTAATATAATCATGCACTAAGTATTTATCGGAATGAGGGTTAATCACTAGAGCCCCCATATGGGGTACAGATAAATCCATATCGTTAAATCCAATAACTCCTCCAGTCATCAAGCAGTAGGGTGTATTCTGGATACCGTCAATTTCGGATAACCAATTAGTAATAGGTTCTGCAGGATCTATATATCTCCCTCCTCCAGATTTATTAAGCGATTGAACATTCCTTACTCTCCTTACCAAATCCCAATCATAACCTTCTAATTTCATTTTTCTTAAGTCTTCCATATCTACATTAGTTAGATGTCTAGAAAGTAATAGTTTATGCAATAGGCTTCGGATTACGGGAAACACTATTCCCTTTGAAGGCGTAATTCCAAAAACCATTTCAGAATGTATATACTCCTCTTCTGGTAATCTTGTTAAATCTGGCAGACTAAAATCTGCAGTTTCTTGTCTTCTAAACGGCTTAACTTGATATATAGCTAAAGGTTCTGCACCAAATTCAACCATTAATGAGTAGTTTTCTTTGATTTCACCTGCAAGTGTTTCAATTTGTTTAAAAATCTCAACTAAGGGTTCTAGAAAAGTTTTAGGTCCTCTGCCTTCAAAAGTTCTAGTCTTTGCATCATACACAAAATGAAAGGATGCGGTTCTACTATTCCTCATTATCTCTAATCTGTCTTCACCCGCATTGCGACAATCAATTAATATTAAATCAGGATTATTTGGATGCCTTAACATTACTCCATTATATTTTGATTTTGATTGTTCCTGAATTATTGCGCTTATTCTTCCATCTATTGGAATAGAGTGATTAGCAGAATATGTTTTTGCCATATAGCCTAATGCGCTTGCT
>CAYHTH010000017.1:9700-14920 GCA_964359525.1 uncultured Methanosarcinales archaeon
AATAGCGGCTTTTCCACCATATTGTTGAATTGTATCTTGGGAAATCATAATTCCTGTAACAAAACTTCATTTAAAAATCTATCCTTCTTTACTACTTTAAAATAATTAAAAACAAACCCACACATTTAAATATAAAACCCAGATTACATCTCAATAAGTGGTTGACGTTGATATCGCACAAGAAATACATGGAGCTCACGATAAAGCTTGCTGAAAAAGGCAAGGGCCTCACAAGCCCCAACCCGATGGTGGGCTGCATAATTGTCAAGCGCGGCAGGATTGTGGGCAAAGGCTGCCACAAAAAAGCAGGCACAGAGCACGCTGAAGTTCTGGCAATAAGGGATGCAGGCAAGAAGTCTGTGAATTCTACAATGTATATAAATTTGGAGCCGTGCTCGCATTGGGGAAGAACTCCGCCATGCACTGAGAAAATTGTTGAAGCTGGCGTAAGAGAAGTCATCATCGGAATGAGAGATCCAAATCCGCTTGTCGAAGGCTATCACGAATTAAAGTTCAGGGGATTAAAGACAAAAATCGGAATTCTTGAAAAAGAAGCAAAAAGGCTGAATGAAGTTTTTGTCAAATACATTAAAACAAAAAGGCCTTTTGTTATCCTTAAAGTCGCTATGACTGCCGATGGGAAGATTGCAACAAAAACAGGAGACTCAAAATATATAACGGGCAAGGAAGCAAGAGCTTATGTTCATCAGTTAAGGACCGAAGTTGATGCAGTGATGGTGGGAATGAATACAGTTGTAAGGGATAATCCTGAATTAACTCCGCGGCTTTATGAAGGAAAAGATCCCATGAAAATAGTTGTTGACAGCAAATTAAAAATTCCAAAAAACTGCCATTTAATGAAAAATCCGCAGAAACTGATTGTTGCAACGACATCCCACGCTTCAAAAAAGGAGGTTGAAAAACTCAGGCAGAAAGGAGTTACTGTTATTGTTGCCAAGCTCAATAAAGGAATGGTTGGCTTGGATGATTTGATGAAACAGCTTGGAAAAGTGGAAATCACAAGCGTCATGATTGAAGGCGGAGCGGAATTAAACAGCTCTGCAATAAAAGCCGGAATTGTTGACAAAATTTTAATATTCACTGCGCCAAAGCTCATTGGGAGCAATGGGTTAGGCGGCATAGGAAATCTTGGAATCAGCAAGATTGACAAAGCCATAAACTTGAAAGAGCCGGAGTTCAAAAGAGTCGGCAAGGACACTTTGATTGAAGCGTATCTTTAATTGTTTTATACATAGTGTTGGAAGTAAATGACCAGGCAATATTGCTCCAA
Organism: uncultured Methanosarcinales archaeon; assembly: GCA_964359525.1. Taxonomy (GTDB): domain Archaea; phylum Nanobdellota; class Nanobdellia; order Woesearchaeales; family GW2011-AR4. The sequence goes on from CAYHTH010000017.1 coordinate 10,992, forward strand.
CACTATATTCGGCGGGCACAACTATTTTCAATCAATTATTTGTGTCCGACATTATATTTTTTATTTGGGTAATGCCACGCAGATGGATTAATAAAATTGAAAGATTTAAAGTGATTAATAAGGACAAATTTTTTAAAAAGGTAATATTCAGGGAGGGAATGGTTAGTTGCACTAAAAGTGTGTTATGTTGCCCTCCACCTACCCAATGAAGTAGAGCAAAATCGTGCTCCATAAATAAAATAAAGATATATGGCATGGGAACTAAAACAAACCGATTAAGGGCAACTGCCATGTCCCCCTAATAAAAAAATTATAAGAAATTCATAACAAAAAATCAAATTCAATAAAATGAAATCTTCTAATTTAAAAGATGCAATCAATAATATTAAGGAAGGAAAATTTGTGATTGTAGTAGATGAAAAGCACCGTGAAAATGAAGGCGATTTAGTTCTTGCTGCTGAAAAAGCTACTCCGGAAAAAATAAATTTCATGATTAAATACGCAAGAGGACTTGTTTGTGTTCCGATGCTGGGAAAAAGATTGAAGGAATTAAAACTGCCTCCAATGACCAAAGTCAATACTGAACTTCATCACTGTAAGTTTACTGTTTCTGTTGATTTTAAAAAAGGAACGACAACCGGAATTTCCGCTTTTGACAGGGCAAATACAATCAGAGCATTGATTGGCAAAAAAACAAAGCCAAATGATTTGGCAAAGCCCGGCCACGTTTTTCCATTAAGATACCATGATGGCGGATTGACAAAACGGGCAGGCCATACTGAAGCTGCAATTGAATTATGCAAACTTGCAAAATTATATCCTGCTGCTGTCATCTGCGAGATAATTGCGGATAATGGGAAGATGGCGAATATAGGTGAATTGAAGAAATTTGCAAGGAAACAGAAGATAAAGATTATAAGAATTAATGAATTGATTTAACTTTAAATGTAATATTTTTCGAAACCTTTAAATTTTAAATTCTTTTATTTTCCGATATAAATTACATTCTTAATATTCTTGAAGTCGTCATCTCCAGTTAAAATCTCTGCTTTGTTTTCTTCTGCTGTTGCTATTACGATTGCGTCAGCAAGCCCTATTTTATGTTCATACTTTGTTTTGGCTGCTTTGAGAGACGTAGAAGTTTCAAGCGAAATTATAAAAGAAGAATCAAGAGCAAATTTCATCAATTTTTCAGCTTCAGAAGACCTATTTCGGAGAAGAAATAGGTAAATTTCACTTACATTTATCGTAGAGAGAAGCAGCTGCCTTCCACTTTCAATTACCTCTTTTGCTTTTTCTCCGGCAGAACTTCCTTTAAAGTATTCAATCCATGCCCAGGAATCAACTAAAACGGTCAAGTTCTTCCCTCTTGAACTCTTTTCTTATTCCTTTAAGCACGCCGAACATGGATTTTCTGGGCTTCTTGGCATCAAACAATAGATTTTTGATTACTACATCAAACGAGTCTGCGTGCAGCTCTTCCTTCGCCTTGCGCAACAATTTCAATGTTTCACTTTTGACAGCAATAGTTGTAGTTTCCATTTACATCACTATAAATTATATTAATGTAAGTTATATTTAAACCTTTCGATAAAATTATACAAAATGACAAAACAAAAACTTTATAACATACAATTTTTTATTTCTACCTATGGATGAATTCAAAGGGGATATTTTAAAATTTCTGAAGAAAGAAACTAAACTTGAGAATATTCCATTAGAGGTTCCTCCAAACCCGGAAATGGGGGATTATGCTTTTCCTTGTTTTCTGCTGGCTAAAGAATGGAAGAAAAATCCGTTTGATATTGCGAAAGAACTAAGCGCAAAATTCAAGCCGACAAAATTATTGGCTGAAGCAAGGCAAACCGGGCCCTATCTTAATTTTTTTGTTAATAAAAATAAAATAGCCCACGATACAATAAAAGAAGTTCTGAAACAAAAAGATAAATTCGGCACTTCAAACACAGGAAAAAAGAAAAAAATTTTGCTGGAGCATACAAGCATTAATCCAAATGCCTCTCCTCATGTCGGAAGGGCAAGAAATGCCTTGATTGGAGACTCAATTGCGAGAATTTTAAGGTTTCAGGGCTACAAAGTTGAAGTTCATTATTTCGTAAATGACGTTGGGAAGCAGGTTGCAATGCTTGTGCTTGGGGCAGAAGGAAAGAAAAATATCGCGTTCAAAGATTTATTAGATATCTATATTGAAATAAACAAGAAAATTGAAGAAAATCCCGAGCTGGAAAAAGAAGTCTTGGAATTATTAAACAAACTGGAAAAAGGCGACAAAGAAATAAGAAAAAAATTTGAAAATGTAGTAAAAATCTGCATCGACGGCCAGGTAAAAATATTTGCAGAACTCAATATTAAATATAATAAATTTGATTACGAATCAAAATATCTGTGGAGCAGGGAAACTGAAAAAACATTAAGGAGGCTGGAAAAAACAGGCAAATTGTTTGTCGACGGCTTTGACAGGTGGGTGCTTGACCAGAAAGGATATGGGTTGGGAATGAAAGTTCCTGTGTTTGTAATGACAAGAGCCGACAAAACATCGCTTTATCCGCTAAGGGATATAACTTACAATATTGAAAAAGAAAAGAAAGGGGAGAACATTGTTGTTTTGGGTGAAGACCAGAAATTATATCAGGAGCAGATTTCAGCAGCATTGAAAGAGATTGAATTAAAGCCGCCGAGAGTTGTTCATTATTCTTTTGTTTTGCTTCAAGAAGGCAAGATGTCCACCAGAAAAGGCAATCTCGTTTTGCTTGAAGACTTTATGAAAGAAGCTCTGTCAAAGGCATGTGAAGAATTAAAGAAAAGATATGGTGAAGTTGACGAAGGGTCAGCAGAAATTATTGCCTACGGCGCCGTAAAATACGGAATTTTGAAAGTCAGCCCGGAAAAAAATGTCACATTTGACTGGGAGCATGCGCTTTCATTTGAAGGCGAGACTTCCCCTTACATCCAATATGCCTGCGCAAGAATCAGCAGCATTCTGAAGAAAGACAACCTCAATCCAAAAGCAGATTTAAGCTTATTAAATGAAAAGGAAGATGACGAATTAATCAAAGCATTGTCAAATTTTCCTGAAATTATTTCAAAAGCAACATCTGAGTTAAGGCCCCACTTAATTGCTAATTACATTTATTCTCTTGCGCAAACATTTAATGAATACTACCACAAGCACAACATTTTGAAAGCTGATGAAAAAGTTAAAGATGCAAGGCTGTTGTTGATTTCTGCGGTAAGGCAGGTTCTGAAGAATGGCTTGAATTTATTGGGAATTGATGTGCTGGAGAAGATGTGATGTTGGGTAGGATTTCTATAATACTTTTCAAAAAAATAAGAAACATTTATATTAATGTAACCAGCAAATATCATATCAAATACAGCTAAATTCAGCTTTAAAATGGAAATTATAAACCAATTTTTAATAATAATTGTCCTGATTATTGTATCAGCTTTTTTCTCAGCAGCGGAATCAGCTTTGCTGTCCTTGAGCAGATTTAGAGTACGTTACATGGTTGAGAAAAAGAAATTTGGCTCTATGTACGTAAAGAAACTAAAAGATGACCCTGAAAGGCTTTTATCAACAATCCTTATCGGCAATAATATTGTTAATATTGCGGCGTCTGCAATTGGTACATCGCTTGCGCTTCAAGTATTCAAAAATAATGCAATTGCCATTGCAACAGGTATAATGACCTTTTTAATTCTTGTTTTCGGAGAAATAACTCCAAAGTCTCTTGCGACAAGAAATAACGAAAGGTTCTCTCTTTTTGCGGCAAGAATAATATGGTGGATGAGCGTAGGGATTTACCCCGTAATAAAACTTCTTGATTATTTTCTGGGGGCAATGAATAAATTAGTCGGAACAAAAAGAATTGCCATAATCACAAAAGAAGAGCTGAAAAGCATAGTCAAAA
>CAYHTH010000018.1:0-12601 GCA_964359525.1 uncultured Methanosarcinales archaeon
AGGATGTTGAAAAAGAGATAAAATTAACTAAAGATATTGAGAAAGAATTATTGGGAAATAAAATGTTATGATAACTAAAACTACCCCATTAAAGGAGGTATTAGAGTTAGCGGCTCCCTGCCAGTGCAATTCATGCAATCACGGATGCAAATTCGGAAGCGGCGCTTTGGCAGGAGACGATGCAAAGAATATTTCAAAATTTTTAAAAATTTCAGAAGAAGAACTAAAAAATAATTTTTTGGAGGAAAAAGAATTATTTAACAAAAAAATTTTGAAGCCGAAGCTGATAAAAGAAAAAAACAAGATTCATGGAAAATGTGTTTTTTACGACGAGCAGAAAGGATGCAAAATCCATGAAGTAAAGCCCCTAGAATGCAAAACCTCAATCCAGTGCAGGGATTACGGGGAAGACTTAAGCGTCTGGTTCATGGTCAATCATATTGTTGATGCAAATGATGCAGAAAGCCTAAGGCAGTATGCGCAATACATAAAAAGCGGAGGCAAAGTCATTCCTGGAGCCGAAGTAGGAAACTTAGTCCCGGATAAAAATAAATTAAAAAAAATACTTAGTTATGAAATTTTAAAATAAAAATGGCAAAAGAAAAAGACTATTACAAGATTTTAGGCGTGGAAAAAGGCGCGACAAAGGAAGAGATAAAAACAGCTTACAAGAAGCTGGCAAAGCAGCATCATCCTGATTTAAATAAATCTCCGAACGCATCAGAAAAATTCAAGGAAATAAATGAAGCTGCAGCTGTTTTGGGAGACGACCAGAAAAGAGCGCAGTATGACCAGTACGGCTCTGCAGGCCCGCAATTCCAGGGAGGGGGATTTGAAGGTTTTGACTTCTCGGATGTCATGTCTGACACCGGAGGATTTGGATTTGATTTTGACAGCATTTTCGAAAATGTTTTTAGCGGCGGAGGAAGAAGCAGGCGGCGCCAAAGAGGCTCTGACTTAAGGTATGATTTAGAAATTGAATTGGAAGACGCTGCTTTTGGAGCGGCAAAAACAATAAGCATTCCCAGAGAAGAGGAATGCCTAAGGTGTAATGGAACCGGAGCTGAAAATCCGGATGAGGTAGTAAAATGCCCGGATTGCGGAGGCAGAGGAACGGCAACAAGAACACAAAGAACGCCCTTTGGGATGTTCCAGACAACATCGACCTGCAGCAGGTGCAGGGGACAGGGAAAAATAATAAAAAACCATTGCACTGAATGCAGTGGAAGGGGGACTGTGCACAAAATAAGAAAAATAGAAATAAAAATTCCGGAAGGCGCTGCCGACGGGACTAATTTAAGAATTTCGGGAGAAGGCGAAGCGGGAGGAAGAGGCGCCACAACCGGGGATTTATATGTTGTAATCAGTGTGAAGCCCCACAAGATATTTGAAAGAAATGGAAATAATATTTATGTAAAAATATATGTTCCATTCACGATTGCATCTTTAGGCGGGGAAATAGAAGTTCCTACTTTAAAAGGCAAAGCAAGCTTGAAAATTCCTGCCGGAACCCAAAGCAACACAGTTTTCAGAATGAGGCATCAGGGAATTCCAGACTTAAGAAGCCACCATGTTGGAGACGAAAATGTTGAAGTGATAATTTCTGTGCCTGAGAAATTGACTAAAAAGCAGAAAAAATTATTGGAAGATTTTGAGAAAGAGGATAAAGATACTAAAAAAGGATTCTTCAAAAATATTGGTTTCTGAGATTTCCTTACTTTAAGAATGCATTTGGTTGGCTTTAATTGAGTTTTTTGAAAGGTTATTTATTCTTGTCTCCCCTTTAATTTTTTTAATACATGTATAAATTTCTTCAGGAACTAACTTTTCCCAATTTTTATTATTAACCACCATCTTTCTTATTATTGTGCTGCTTATTCCCTTAATTAATTTAATTTTATGAGCATTTATTTTGTGCTTTCTAAAACATCTAATCGTCCACTCGTTGCCAGAATACGCATCCTCAAATTTTGGGAGATTTTCTAAAATATAGCTTGTCCATTTATAGTCATCATACAAATCCGGAACAGGGTAAATTTTAAAATTTTTTACCTTATTGTTCTTTAATGTTTTAGTAATCATCCCCTTTCTTTCATTGTAGCTGAAAGGGTTTTCTTTGGTATTTTTTTCCTGTGAGCTTCCGATGGCGATTATTATTTCATCAGCTTTTTTGAGAATATTCCTTACATCAACCAGATGCGCATTATGAAATGGCTGGAATCGTCCGATGAAGATGGCGCGTGTCATAAATAAAAATAAAATTAAGGAAGTTTATAAAGTTTTGGTGAGATTTTTATTAATTTTTTAATTGTATAATTATTCCAATAAGAATAAAACTGACAAAATTATATTTAAATAAACAGATGACTTGTTGGGTAATGGGCAATTCTCCAGAAATAATTGGAAATTATTGGGGTAATCTATATTTTGGAATAAGAACCAGAATAGTGAATCCAGAAGAATTCTACATTAGACTTTATGATGTACCTATGGAATGGATTTTGGCTTCAGAAGAAGCTGAAGTTTATTATTTACCAAAATTAGGAGAAGTAAAAGACCCAATATTTAGGATGGCGACAAATGACGGCGTGCTTGTCGATTTTGCTTTTCCTGGAGATCTTATAAGAATTCAGAGAATCTCTGATGACCAACGAACTTTAGAAACTGTTCTTGAGCTGGACCCAACATACAGATTCCATTTGAACAGAAATAATCTTCCAGTCAATGGTGTTATTGATGATCCGCAAAGAGTTCCAGAACAAATTCTCGAACAGCTTGTAGACTATGCACATAGAAAAGCAAGTTCTACTCTTGGCTCAAACCCAAGAAATAAACATGCAAATGATTTTGAAGTGTTTACTTATAATGCCACGGTTGCAAGATTTAAGACTTTCCAAGCATTGAGAAGCGCAAGCGACATAATTGCAGACGAATCGCCTCAAACTATTCCCATAAAATTAGGAAATGGTTGTGGGTTTGGCTGCGGATATTGTGATATGGGAAGCATATCCTTTGTACCTTATACAATTAGTCAATTAGAATCCTTGTTGCAATTTATGCAAAGGGAACTTATTGAAAAGCGAGGAAAAAATACAGTTGAAAGGATGAATGAAGGCTTTGGAAATGTTTCAGATATTTCACACCTTGAATTGGCTTACAGGGCGGGTAAAACAGACCTTTCAGTAAGAGTTGCTGGGGAAATGATAAGGAAATATTTCCCTTGGTTAAACAAAATTGGAACTTTTATTGGAGCTCCAACCACTTTGGCTGTACTAAAGGACAATCCTAATTTTATTGATGAAATCGTTGCTGAAGGATACGGATTTAATAGATTATATTTAGGAATTGAAACAGCCCATGATGAAGGCTCAAGAATGCTTGATAAAAATGTAACCTATGAACAAAAAAGACTGGTTTCTAGAAGAGTACAAGATAATGAATATGTAGGTTTAAAGCTGATCGTCCAGTTAGGAGCTCTAGGAAAAGGGTTTTATCCATTGGATAAGTCAATATCTTCTGAAAATTTTGTTCCATGGGAAGCAGCTATGGACAGCACTATTGAATTAATAAATGATGTAAGGCCTTACAGAGTAATGGAATCAGTACATCAACTTAAAGAAGGGTTACCTGTAAACATGCATTATAGAAGTGGAAGAATAATGCCAATGGACGGCCCTCAACAAATTGAACAAGAGAGAAGACGTTTAAGAGCAGGCATCTCGTATGCACTTTTTAGAGGAAAATTTGTTGATCCCGAACCCGGTTATGAAGCTTTTGTTCCAAAGGGATTACCAGCTGACCAGATGTTAATTGTACACGACTAAACTATTTTAATTACAGTCGGCATCTTCCTCTTATGCTCATTTAATCTTATTCTTTTAAATGCATTCACAACAACTTTTCTGTCAAATCCTTTTTTAACGATTGCGTCAACATTTAACTTTTCTTCAAAGTGAAGTTTTAAAATTTTATCCAAAACATCATAGGTTGCCCCAAGTTCAAAATCAGCAGTTTTTCCCTGCATTAATTCAGGAGAAGGCTTTTTGCTTGTGATTGATTCAGGAACTTTCAAGAATTTTCCAAATTCTATTACTTCTGTCTTCCACAAATCACCTATCGGCTCCAAATCTGCTGCACTATCGCCGAATTTTGTTGCATAGCCAAGCATCGTCTCTGATTTATCTGATGTTCCTATGACAAGAGCATTGTGGGCGTTTGCATAATAATAAAGAATCATCATTCTTGCCCTTGCCTTTGAATTTGCAAGCGGAATTTCGCTTTTGCAATTGAATCTTTCGTTAAGCTTCTTGAAGAAATCAACAAAATCATGGATTTCAATAGTGTGAGTTTTAATTTTCAGCCTTCTTGCGACTTCATGCGCATCATCATGGCTCTGCTTTGATGTCATGTATTCCGGCATGAAAATTGCCGTTACATTCTCGCTTCCAAGCGCTTCCACAGTCAAATACGCTGCGACAGTGCTGTCTATTCCTCCGCTTAATCCTATGACTGCTTTCTGAAAGTTGTTTTTTTTGAAATAATCCCGGATACCATAAACTAGGATGTTTTTGACTTCTGTGCAATTCATATTCAGGAAGAATAAGATTTTGCTTTAAAAATGTTTTTAAAGAATGCAGTTAATTTAATCCATAATGGTTAAAACAATTATTTTTGACTTGGGCAATGTTGTAATTAATGTAAACCAAAAATTAATGTTTGAGAAATTTACCAAGAATAGCGGCAAACCACTAAATGAAATAGAAAAAATTTATGAGAATTCTGCGGATAGAAGAAAGTTTGAAATGGGAAAACTAAATCCAACTCAATTCTATAATTTGATGAAAAAAGGCATGAATTTAAATTTAAGCTTTGATGAATTCAGAAAAGTTTACACTTGCATGTTTTCGCACAACAAGGAAATTGAAAAAATAATTCCAAAACTGAAGAAAAATTACAGGTTGGTTTTGTTATCCAATACAGACGAACTGCATTATAGTTTCATTAGAAAAAATTTCAATGTTTTAAATTATTTTAATGATTTTGTTTTGTCTTATAAATTTGGTTGCAGAAAGCCAAATCCTTTAATTTTCTTAGAAGCAATAAAAAAATCAAGAACATATCCCTGGAATTGCGCTTATTTTGATGATATCAAGGAGTTTGTGTGGGTTGCAAGGATGATGGGGGTAAAGGCATTTCAGTATAAAAGTATTGAAAAATTAAAGAGTGATTTAAAAAAACTCGGCATTTTAGGTTAACATGTAAATTTATCACTATAAATCAATCCAGATTTCTAAAGCACTTGTTATTTTGACATAAGCATTTTGGCTCTGGTCCTGGTGGAGTTTGAACATCTGGGCATATTTTTTTACAATCGGCCTGCATCCTCTTGCTGGAACATCCGTATGAACAAGTGCAATGATTGATTTTTAATACACAATCACTATCAGAGATACAGAAATCTGAACTTAATTTAGAATAAAAATATATTGCAACTAAAAAAATAATCATTATTGCAACTGCAGCAAAAATTAATACTTTTTTATTCATGATAATATAATTTGAGTGTCATATATAAATAATTATCTATACCTTCAAATATTAGTTTATCATCAAAACCTTTATAAATTCTCCAATCATCCGATTTGAAATGGACGTAGCAATTCTTTATTCAGGCGGAAAAGATTCAACTTTCGCTATTCAGCACGCTATTGATAAAGGCTGGAATATAAAATACCTGATTTCAGTAAAGCCAACAAGAAAAGACTGCTTCTTATTCCACTTTGCAACTGTTGAGCACACAAAAGAACTTGCTAAAATGATGAAAATCCCTCACTTTTATGTTTCATGCAGGGTAGCTGACCCGGTAAAAGAAGCAGAGATTGTAAAAAGAGTGGTTGAAAGCAATCAAAATAAAATGAAGGTTGATGCTGTTGTTCTTGGAGGAACGGGCTTGCAGGAAACACAGCTTAAAAGCATACAGAATGCTTTGAGGCCATTCAACATTGATGTTTTTGCTTCCCATGCTGGGGAAGACCACGATGTAGTTATGGAGCAGATGCTAACTAAAGGATATGAAATAATGGTAACTCAGATCGCTTCTGACGGATTAAAAGAGTGGCTGGGAAAAAATATAACAAAAGATAATTTTCCACAATTAAAAAAAGATTCAATCAAATACGGCTTCCACATAGGATTTGAAGGCGGATATGCAGACACTTTGGTTACAAGCTGCCCGTTGTTTGAAAAGCAGATGGTTGTTGAGGAAATGTCAGTCATATTCGAGGACAATTACTGCGGCCATGTTGTTATTGACAAATACCGCATGCAGAAAAAAGATAATGTTGCAGTAAAAGAGATTTTGAATTAAGTTTTTTGTTGTTTTTTAAGTTAGAATATTAAATTTCTGAACTGGGTTCATTCTTCCTTAAACATCTTTTCCAATGCAAGATGCCCGGGACCATTCACAAGAACAAATAATAGTGCAAATACAAGCAGCAAAACAAACTCATATCCATTATTGCCAACTAAAAATCCATTCTTCAAATGAACCTGAAAAAAGATGTAAATCATTTCCAGCATCACAACAAATGCAGACCATCTTGTGAATATTCCAACTAACAACAACATTCCAGCAACAACTTCAACAATCCCAAAAAGGTAGGTTGAAGACTGGGCAAATGGAATTCCAACTTGAGTAAAATATGAAATTGAGCCAGCTAAATTTGCAGGCACGAGCAGCCTTAATGCACCATGGTAAGTGAAAAGCCCTCCAAGAAATACTCTCAGCAGTGTCAATGACCAGAATCTCAAATTATAAAGCAATGTCATGTCTCTCTGCCCCATATCTTTCCAAACACTTTTGTTTTCTGCCATTTTGATTAGTATAAAATCTTACTGCCCTCTCGCCATTCTTGCCACGCTTTTTCGTGATTTTCTTCTTGGGCTTTTTTTGCTCTCACTCTCGGGTTCTTCTTCTGTTTCTTCCTCGGAGCCAAACACGACTCTGTCCAATGACAAACTCCCTGGCCCGTTTATCAGTATAACCAAAAGTGCAACTATGAGCGCTGCAACAAACTCAAAGCCTCCATTGGCAATTAAAAATCCGTTCTTAAGATGAACTTTGAAAAGCGCGGCAAGCATATCAATCATAATCACCATTGAAGTCCATTTTGCCAAAAATCCAACTATCAAAAATAATCCTCCGGCAAATTCTATAATTGAAACAAGAAGCGCAGAATAAAGGGGCAACGGAATTCCTATTGCGGTAAAAAAAGCAACTGTTCCCTTAAAGCCGCCTGGAACAAAAATTTTTAGGTAACCGTGGTATGCAAAAATAAATCCAAGAGCAATCCTAAGCAAAGTCAACGACCACTGCCTGAATCTGTAGATGTTAGCCATAAATAATCACAACGAAAATCAATAATGATACAATTGTCGAAATAATGCAGTAATAGCACCATTTCCTTAATACAAACTTCTGAATGTAAGCCAGGTACAGCGAAAACAACACTGAAGCTGAACTTAGTCCCACTATTGAATAGTAAACAATAACTTCTTTAAATATATTTCTATTTGAGAGCATCCCAATGGCATAAATAAAAATCAGAACGTAATATCCCATTCCGGGAATTGTGTTTTCAATTCCAAATGTTTTTCCATATTTGCTTTTGATGACATCGTCACAGTTCCCTCCGATTGGGCAGTATAACGGCTTGCCGTATTTCTTAGAGTAGTACATATAAAAAGAAACAGCAAAACCTATTAATGATAAAACAATTAGGTATATTTCTTTCATGTTGTTGTTCAAGCAGTTTTAGCTTCGTTTCTGTGATAAGTTTGACTTTATTTGTTTCTTCCAGTCTATAATAAAATCTCTATCTGGAACTGGTTTTTCTTCTTGGACAAATAAACCTTGACAATAAACTGCGTCACATTTCTTGCAAAATCCATAGACTATCCAAGCTAATGATTTGCTTTTTGGCTTTTCATCCTTTGCGTCAATTATTCGCATATCTAATTCGCTTCCACATCTGCATTTTCCAGCATAAATCTGTATTTCCATTATAACTATTTTATATTATTCTCTTTCATCTTCGAGCTTTTATACAAATGAGGCATATAAGAACTGATTCTTATAACATCTGCTTTAATATTTCTTTTTTTTAATTCATCTTCCAAATCCTGCTTTAAAACTTTCTGGTCGTAACCAAGGCAAATAATATTTGGCTTTATTTCCTCGACAATATTAAAAATGCTTCCAGTTTTTCCAAGAACAGCCTGATTAACAATTTCCAAGCCCCTTACCTGTTCCAACCTTATTTTTTCATTATGAACGGGTTTTTTTCCCTTCATTCTTTCAGATGTGTCATCCCTTGCAACGACAACAATTAGTTTATCTCCAAATTTCTTCGCTTCAGAAAGAAAATACAGGTGTCCGGGATGAATGATATCAAAAGTTCCGGCGCACATAACGAGTTTCATAAAAATTAGTTTAGTTTAGAGGTATAAAAAGATTTGTACAAAGAAAAAATAAAATAATTAAAACTAGTATACCTCAGCGTACTTGTCCAGTTCCCACTGGGAAACATGCAGCCTGAACTCATCCCATTCTCTTGTTTTCGCCTCGATATATCTTCTATAAAGATTTTCTCCGAGGGCTTCCTGAACCAGCTTATTTTTTCCGAGTTCTTTAAGCGCTTGCCATAGTGAATGCGGCAAAGTGTCTATATTTTTTTCTGCAAGTTTCGCATCGTCAAATTCGTACAGGTCCTCTTCGACAGGCAATGGAGGAGTTAAATTTTTCCTGATTCCGTCCAGGCCTGTCTTCAGCATTACTGCAAATGCAAGATAAATATTGCAGCTTGGGTCAGGGCACCTCAGTTCTGCCCTTGTCGCCTGAGTTTTGCCTTCAGAAATTCTGGGTATCCTTATTAGTGCTGACCTGTTTGTGCGCGCCCAGCTGATATAAACCGGAGCCTCATATCCCGGCACAAGCCTCTTGTACGAATTTACCGTAGGTGATATAACCGCAGACATTCCCTTTACGTGCGCGAGCTGTCCTGCAATATAGCTGTATGCTATTTTAGACAGTTTATATTTATCAGCTCCGTCGTAGAATAAATTTTTTCCTGTATTTATATCATAAAGGCTTTGGTGCACGTGCATTCCTGAGCCGTTGACGCCTGCGATTGGCTTGGGCATAAATGTTACATGCAAACCGTGCTTTTGTGCAACTGCTTTCAGAACAAATCTTAAAGTCACTGCATTATCTGCGGTTCTTAGGGCGTTATCATACTTAAAGTCTATCTCATGCTGGCCGACAGCAACTTCGTGATGGGCTGCTTCAACATTGATGCCAAATTTTTCAAGGGTAGTCGTCATATCTCTTCTTATTTCATAAGCCTGGTCTGTTGTCAGATCAAAATAGCCTGCTTTGTCATGGGGCAGTGCCTTGAACCCGTTTTCATTTTTGAACAAAAAGAATTCCAGCTCTGGCCCGGTGTTGTATCCAAATCCCATCTCATTTGCTTCTGCAAGCACTTTTTTCAAGACAAACCTTGGGTCGCCTTCGAAAGGAGTTCCGTCAGGCTTGAACACATCGCAGATGAATCTTGCAGTGTTGCCGTCATCTGAATTCAGCCATGGGATGACTGCATAAGTGGATAAGTCTGGCTTTAGAAACATGTCGCTTTCAGCTATTCTTGCAAACCCTTCTATTGAAGAGCCGTCAAACCATGTGCCGTACCGCAATGAATCCGGCAGGTGCTGCGCAGGTATCGTCAGGCTTTTCACAACACCCAAAATGTCTGTAAACTGAAGCTGTATAAATTTTACATTATCTTTTTTTACTCTTTCCAATATTTGCTCGTTGCCCATATACTCACCCCTATAATTTTATTTTTTAATACAAATCTAACAACAAGGATATTTTGTGCTTTAACAATACTTATATATTTATTGTATGTTTAATTAAACAATAGTGCTATAAAAATCAATAATTTTAAATATTTGTTTAGAATAACTATCAAAAACAGCAACAAAATAAACAAATGGAGGGGTAAACTTTATGATGTTGCTAATGTGATTAACGGTTAAGATTCACTACAAGTAAAAAATTTAATCAATAAAATGGAATTGGACGAAACAGACAAAAAAATTCTGAATGTAATAATTGAAAACTCGCGCCTTTCCCTTAGGCAGATTGCCAAGAAAGTTGGTGTTTCAGTCGCTACTGTAATGCACCATCTTCGGAATTTAGAAAAAGAAAAAATTATACGAAATTACACTTCCCAGATAGACTACGAGAAAATAGGCTATGATATTGAAGTCCTCATTGAAATAAGAATCTCAAAAGGAAGGTTGTTGGATGTCGAGAAGAAAATTGCAGTCCACCCAAGTGTCTTCGCAGTTTATGACATAACTGGCTCTTTTGACGCGGCAATCCTCGCGCGGTTTGAGACAACAAGGCAGATGGACAATTTCCTGAAAAAAATCCAGACTTATGAGTTTGTTGAAAGGACAGAAACAAAATTAATTCTGAAGACAATAAAAGAAGGGAATATTCTTATAGAATAATTATTCAATCAGCGCACGCAATCACGGTCGTCCACAAGCCATCTTTATTTCCTTCTGCAGACTGTGTCATTTCCCGCGTCTTGAATATGTGACCGCTGGATTTGTAAAGCTCTTCTCGTTCTTCCCATGCCTGGTCAGAATCAAATTCTATTCCTAAAGTTGTTGCGAGCATGGTTGCCGCCAAATCCTCAGCATAATCACCGGCTTTCTTTGCGGTTTCCCCGTGGGAATGATGCTCTGAAAGATAACCATAAGTATTTGGGTCAGAAGGAATAGCAACACCAACGGAAGCTGCAATTAATCTGTTTGGCTCGTTTGTTTCACTTCTTGCCATAACGACAAAAACAATCTGCCCGGGCTTCAAATCAAGAACACCGTCTTCCCTGCTTATTACCTTGCAATGGGGCGGCAGGATACTTGACACATAAACAAGATTATATTTTTCTATGCCTGCATCTCTCAATGCGGCCTCAAAAGAAGCAAGCTTATCTTTATGAACTCCAGTTCCCTTGCTAAAAAACATTTTGGTTGGGACCATTGGAAAAATTAAGTAGCGCGGGAATATAAATAGTTTTCTAAATGTGATTATAAAAATATAAAATTCACTTTGTATCTTTCTTTTCCTTAAAATCCAAGGAAGCTGAATTTATGCAGTACCTCAGTCCTGTCGGTTTGGGGCCGTCATTAAAAACATGCCCAAGATGGCCGCCGCATTTATTGCAGAGCACTTCTGTACGCCGGATGAAATGGCTGTCGTCTTCCTGCTCAGCAACATTTTCTTTTGAAGCCGGAGCGTAAAAGCTCGGCCATCCGCACCCAGAATCAAATTTTGCTTCCGAAGCAAACAATTCATTACCGCAGGCTGCACAAACATAATTGCCTTTCTTGAAATGCCTGTCATATTTTCCTGTAAACGGAATCTCTGTGCCTTTCTCCCTTAAAACACGATATTGTTCTGGAGTTAGAATATTTTTCCATTCCTGCTCCGGTTTATTGATTTTCTTTTTCATAGAAATATAAATTCTAAAGTTATTAATATAGTTTTGCCAAAACTCATCTAAAATTAAGTGGGGCTGCGGAGACGCTCGGCGAAATTTATCGCATTCGAACTCCGGCCGGACCCATTATGGACAAAATAAAAAATTTTGTGCCCCAAGGGCCAATTCTACCTGGCTATACTACAGCCCCGATAAAACAGAAAGATTCAAGATGATTATTTAAACATTTTTAATAAATCATATCTTTTATTAAAATAAAATCCAAGAATAAACAAAAGCGTTATTGAAACAGCAAAAATCCCAATGTAAGGATTAGCTGAAACTGATTTAACTGCAGCTCCCGTAATCCCAAAAAATTTTGACTGATTTAAATTCTCTTTATTATCGATTGCATTTCCAACGTTTTCATTCCAAATAAAAGAGTTTTTATTGGGGTTTTGCTTATTAACAGTGCATAATTGTGATTGTTCAGGCTGGTTTGCCGGGGATACACATTTATTTGTGTCTTCGCATTTTCTTGTAGAAACTCCATCTGCGCAATTGGACCATTCACCGCATTTCCATTTAGATGTGCACAATTCGCTTCCGCCGCCTCCACCGCCGCCTGAACTGCCGGATGAAGAAGAGCCGGAACTCTGCTCAGGAGGTTTAATGTAATCAAACTGCGCAATTCCAGAATGCTTCAATCCTTTGATTTTATATTTATTTATCGTGGAATTGTAAGCACAGGAATAAGTATTCTGCAAAGTACCGTCACACTCAATTTTAAATTCATTGCTTGAAGTGCAGCTGCTGCTTAATTCATTAATTGACAAAACATCTTCGTCTTTAATGCAAATTCCGTTCAACGACGGGTTTAACCTGTCAACATACAGGGTTTTAGTGTAGCCTGACGGCAGCTTTAAGCCGCTGAAAATAATAGAGCCGGTTACATTATTAATCTGCTTATTAAATGTCAGATTTGTAAAATTCAGCTTATTTGCAGAAAAATCAAAGTCAAATTCTGCAAGCGTCAGGTTGCCATCATT
>CAYHTH010000019.1:0-10895 GCA_964359525.1 uncultured Methanosarcinales archaeon
AGGTATTTTCAAATTCAACTAGATTGGAAATTCTGAACCTTTTGCGAGATAAAGAGTTGTCAGTAACAGGATTAATAGAAAAAACAAAGTTAAGTCAAGCCAATATTTCTCAGCACTTATCCATTATGAAGTCTAAAGATATTGTTACATCAAACAGAAAAGGCAAAAATGTCTATTATAAACTTACAAATCCAAAAATCATCAAGGCATTTGATATAGTAAGAGAGGTTTTAAGCGAAAGATTAAGAAGTAGGATGCTGTAAGGTGAAACCATGAAAAAGACAATATTAATTTTGGCAATATTTTTGTTGAGTATTGCTATTGTTTTGGCACAAGAAAGCCACGATAGTGAAATTGAAGAAGGCAAGAAGCTTGTGGAAAGCAAGATAAGCTGCGACAAGCTAAGTAATGAACAACTTGAAGCTATTGGGGATTATTACATGGAACAAATGCGTCCCGGAGAAGCCCATAAAATCATGGATAACCTGATGAGTGGAGAAGGCTCTGCGTCTTTGAAACAAGTGCACATCAACATGGCAAGGAGGCTCTACTGTAATGAAAATTTTTATATCGGCTATGGAATGATGGGTTCTGGAGGCATGATGAATATGATGGGCTGGGGAATGATGGGTGGTTATCCACTGGGTTACAGTTATGCTAATGGTTATTGGAACATTTTCTGGATATTGCTTTTTGCAGCAGTCATTTTTTTAATAGTGTGGATTGTTTATAGATTTGGAATAAAAAAGATTGCTTCCGAGACACCTCTAGTTATCCTAAAGAAGAGGTTTGCTAAAGGGGAAATAACAAAAAAAGAGTTTGAAGACATGAAAAAGGAGATGGGAGAGTGATATTTATGGAAGAAAACAAAAACATGTGGATTTGGGTTTTTGTGGTTGTTGCGTTGCTTCTCTTATTCGGCAGTTTGGGAATGGGAGGCTACGGCATGATGGGCTTTGGAATGGGATTCGGATTCCTCTTTATGCTGCTGTTCTGGGGCGTGTTGATATGGCTGGTTGTTACTCTTATCAATACAGCTCAGTCCGGCAAGAAAGAAGAAGAACCGACAAACATACTGAAAAAGAGGTATGCGTCAGGAGAAATAACGAAAAAACAATATGAAGAAATGAAAAAAGAGCTGAAATGAGGTGTGACAATGAAAACTGAGGATTTCGCATACATTGTTGAAACAGAGAAGAATTTTGATGAGGCAGTTGTCTCAGTTTTAAAAGCAGTTGAGCAAAAAGGCTGGGCGTTATTCCAGATTTATGATGTAAAAGAAAGGTTGGCTGCTAAAGGATTTACACAAAAGCCATTAAAGATTATTGAAATTTGTTCTGGAAAATACGCAAACCAATTTTTGAACAAGAATATGCTCATCTCTCTATGTATGCCGTGTAAAATAAATGTTTTGGAAGAGAATGGAAAAGTAAAGATTGTTGGAATGAAACCGACTATGATTTCTCAATTCTTTCCAGAAGTAGACAAAAAGGAAGCTGAACAAGTTGAGAATGATGTAATTGAAATGGTAAATAATGCGAGGTAAAAATCATGAAAATGGGCATAATTTTAAACACAAACGATGCAGAAACTTGTTGGAATTGTTTTCGATTTGGAAATGAAGCACTTAGCAAAAAACATTCTGTAAAGATATTTCTTCTTGGGGAGGGAGTTGAGGTTGAAAGCGTAAAAGACACAAAATTTCCACTGCTTGAAGGCTCTATTAAGAAATTTGTAAAAAATAGTGGCATTATTCTTGCTTGCGGAACTTGCTTGAAAATAAGGGGAAAAGAAGAAAGCGGTATATGCCCTGTTTCTGCAATGGAAGACATGCTAAAAATAGTAGAAGAGTCTGATAAAATCCTGACATTTGGTTAAATGATGGCAGATGTTGAAAAATTTGTTAGGTTTTGTGGAACAGATTTTGGGAAAAGTCTTTTAGAAAAAGAAGCTGAATATATTTACCAAGAGTTAAGAGGTTGTCAAAAGATTCTTGATGTTGGTTGTGGAATAGGCACTTTTGAGCAAAGATTGGCGAAATTGGATATCACAGGATTAGACGCTTCTGAAGAAATGTTGAAAGAAGCCAGAAAAAGAAGCAATAAAACTTTTGTTCTTGGAAATGCTAAAAGTTTGGATTTTGGTGATTCATCTTTTGATGCTGTTTTTTATGTAGCTACATTGGAATTTGTAACTGATTATCAAAGAGCGATTCAAGAAGCATACAGAGTAACAAAATCTAATGGAAAACTATTGGTTATGATGTTAAATCCAGCATCAGAATACTTTCATGAACATTTCCAAAGAAGAGATTCATATTTCAGAAGAATAAAACACACTGATTTAGGAGAGGTAGAAGAATCTATATCCAGATTTTATCAAATTACAAAAAAGGAATATTTCTTGGGGATTAAAGGGCAACAAGTTTTAGACACTTCTGATAAAAGATATGCAAGTTTATACGTTCTTGTTGGAAAAAAGACGGCGACCCCATAAAGTAAGGAAAAATTTTGTTAAACTTTTGTTATGAGAAATGTAAAGCATTTTTTATTCTCGTTTTTCTTTTATGAAGTTTAACGAACGCGACAACTAAAAGGATTTACTGCTTTTTATCATCTAGAAAAGCGGGTTTCCCAATTGTATTTAGCAATCGATTAAAGAAATAAAAATCTTTTTACCCCATATACCCGGGCTTTTCATTCATCATCTGTTTTGCTCTTGCTGCGGTTAATTGTTCCTGCAGTTCCTCGTAATATTTCTCAACATCCCTTGTAACAGAAGGCCTTACTTTGTCAAGCGCTTTATCGAAATGTTTTGGAAAAATTTCTTTTGAATCAATATCTTCCCTTAATGTAAGAATTGCAGCTTCCCTGCAAACTGCTTCGATGTCAGCTCCGACATAGCCTTCGGTTTTCTTTGCGAGCTGTGACAATAAATCTTCTTTTGTTTTTAGCTCATTTTTATCGAGAACATCTTCGTATTCAATTAATGTGCTTTCTCCCTTGCCTGTTGTCCTGGCTGCAACCATTTTCTTTGCCTTGGCTTTCTCAGGCTGAATTTCAACGCTTATCGGCATTCCCTTGGTGTGCACCTTGAAAATTTCAAATCTTGATTTCTCGTCGGGAATTGGAGTCAGTATCATCCTGTCAAATCTTCCAGGTCTTAGCAGTGCAGTATCAACTATATCAGGCCTGTTTGTTGCTGCAATCACGACAACATCATGCAAATCTTCCAAACCATCAATCTCGGTCAGCAATTGGTTTACAACTCTTTCGCTAACGTGGCTGTCGGAAGAAGCGCCTCTTTTTGGCGCCAACGAATCGAATTCATCGAAAAATATTATGCATGGGCTGACTTGCCTTGCCTTCTTGAAAATTTCACGGACCGCCTTTTCTGATTCTCCAACCCATTTAGATAGCATTTCTGGGCCTTTAACAGATATGAAATTTGCTTCCGACTCGTTTGCAACTGCTTTTGCCAATAGTGTTTTCCCGGAGCCTGGAGCGCCGTAAAGCAAAATTCCTCTTGGAGGCCGTACTCCAAGCCTCTTGAATGCTTCCGGATGCTTCAGAGGCCATTCAACTGCCTCAATCAATTCCTGTTTTATGTTTTCCAATCCGCCAATATCCAGCCATTTAACGTTAGGAATTTCAACAAGGACTTCTCTTAATGCGCTTGGCCTTACTACCTTTAATGCTTCCTTGAAATCGACCTGTGTAAGCACAAGCCTCTCAAGCAGCTCTTTCGGCAACGGCTCTTCTTCTTTTAGTTTTATATCCGGAAGAACTTTTCTGAGGACTATCATAGCCGCTTCTTTTGCCAGTGAAGCCAAATCAGCACCAACAAAACCATGCGTTATTTCTGCCAATTCTTTCAGGTGAACTATTTTAAGATCATTGGTTATCTTGTCCGTGTATCTTCTTAATTTTGAAATATCAATTTTCTTGAACAATTCATTTTTTTCCGGGTTTTCAACAATATAGCGGCTGATTGTTTTTTCCAGGCTTTTTGAATTGCCGTCCTTGTATCTTAGCAAATTCAGAATCGCTTCCTTGTACTCCGGCTCAAAATCACTTTCCTTGACAAGATTTTCTCTTGTGTACATCGGCATGTTTCTTGTGTGAATTTTAAGAATATTTAATCTGCCTTCCTTGCTTGGAACTCCAACTTCAATTTCTCTGTCAAATCTTCCCGGCCTTCGCAAAGCAGTATCAAGGATATTCGGTACGTTTGTTGCTGCAATCACAACAACTTTTCCCCGTGATTGAAGGCCGTCCATCAAAGCCAACAGCTGGGCAACAACTCTTCTTTCAACTTCCCCCCTTGTTTCTTCTCTTTTGGATGCGATTGCATCAATTTCATCTATGAAAATTATTGAAGGCGCATTTTTTTCCGCTTCCTCAAATTTTTTTCTTAAGTTTTCTTCTGACTGGCCATAATACTTTGACATTATCTCCGGCCCATTGATTAGAATAAAATGCGAGTTTGTTTCGTTTGCAACTGCTTTTGCCAGCAATGTTTTACCAGTTCCGGGAGGGCCGTGCAGTAAAACTCCTTTCGGGGCTTCAATCCCCAATCTCTCGAAAATTTCTGGATGTTTTAATGGCAGTTCCACCATTTCCCTGACTTTTTTTATCTCGTCTTCCAAGCCGCCAACATCTTCATAGGAGACTTCGGGAACTCTTTCTTCCTCTACTTCAACAGCTTCTGAGCGGAATTCTATTTCGGTTTGGTCAAGGATTATAACAGCTGACTTTGGGTTTGTGTCAACAACAACAAATTTTATGTCGCCAAACCCGATGCCCATCATGCTTTCATCCAGAATGCTGAAAATATCTTCGTCAAAGAAAGGATTGTTTGCCATTGTTGATTTTCTTCTTCTTGCCCCTCCCAAAGAAACAATGTCTCCTTTTACAACTGCCCTTCCTAATAAACCTTGCTTGAAAATTTCCGGAGAAGCCCTAATGACAATTCCTTTTCTTGCAGGCGCAATGACAATTTTCTTTGCTTCCTTTACTATAGCTTTTCTTACTTTTGCAATCTCGCCAATTCCTGTTTTGGCATTTTTTCTTATGATTCCGTCCATTCTAATAATGTTTAAGCCAATATCCCCAGGATAAGAACGGTCTGCAATTGCAACTGTTTTTCTTTCGCCTTCTATCTCAACAATATCGCCTGTCTTTATGTCTACTTCTGACAGATAGCCTGAATCAATTCTGACTATTCCTTTATTTACATCGTCCTGAATAGCTTCAGCGACTTTTAATTTTAGTTCTTTGTCTGGCATTTTTGTTGTAACATCCAGGTAGGTATATAGTTTTATAAATGTTGTGTTTAGATTTTTAGTTCAAGATTCTTAAGGGAGGGAATTTGATTATTGCACTAAATGAGTAAATATTTGCCCTCCACCCACCCTCTAATGTAGACCAATAAAGTGCAAGTGAAAATATGTTTTTATTGCAATGTTAATAAAGTTTAGATGATGAGAAATCAAAAACGATTCTATCCGATATAATTGCTCTCCTGCGCTGCCATGTGCACTTTTGGCAGTGGGATTGGAGGCGGCAGGTTAATCTGCTGGCTTAGAATCAAAGCCTGAACGTTGCATTTTACAAGCAGCGTGTTGAGAAGAGTTGCCATGAGCTCTTTGTCCAGTTTCTTATCTTTCTTCCAGCCGCTAAGTATTTCTTTTGCTTTTTTTGGCTCTTCAACATATAAAAGCTCACCCTCTAAAACAACACTGCCGATATTCGGCTCGTATTTTGACGTGAAATCAAAAGTAAATTTCAGAACATTCTGCTTTTCCTTGCCCATGGAAAAATTATCTTCCTGCACATCCTTGATGCTGACATTGTTATTTATGTCAATGTTGCCTTTTGCCTGCGCGTTTTTCTCTGCGCTTAATTTAGTGAAACCAAAACCGATTATCATACTAATTAGGATTTGTTGAGGGTATTTAAAGTTATTGAAAGGTTATCTCTTCTTCTGGCCTTCAAATAATTTTTTTACATAATCTATTGTGGAAGCTTCTTCCGGCCCTTTATCCATAGTACGCAAGGAAATCACGCGAGGAAAACGGAGTGCATATCCGCTTGCATAAGTCGGGCTTTTTTGAATTTCCTCATAGCCAACTTCAATCACTAATTTTGGCTTGACTCTGACTTCGCGCCCTTTCTCGGAAATAATTAATGGGCGCAGTAATTTAGTCATTTCCATGAAGCTTAAGCCCTCTTCTTCTTTTTCCTTTAATCCCGTGCTGACTTTTCCGACTTCAATAAAATTGCCGTTTTCATCCAAACAGGCGATTGTGTAGCTGCTGAGCCATTTTGACCTTTTGCCTTCGCCCCATTCTGCAGCAACAATAACCAAATCCAAAGTTTCCATTATTGCCTTGAATTTTACCATATGGCCGACGCGAGCGCCGGGCTTGTAAGGCGCATTCAAAGCCTTGAACATCAAGCCTTCGTTTCCTGCATTAAACGCATCCTTGAAAAACTGCTCGACAACTTTTTCATCAGAAACAATTTTCTGCTTTGAAAGAACAATTTTTTTGGGCTGCTGCTTTATGATTTTCCCAAGAATTTTTCTTCTTTTTTCGAACGGCTCGGAAATCATGTTTTTACCGTTGTAATATATTAAGTCAAAAACATTCAGCTCAACAGGAAAATCTTTTGACATTTTCTCAATGTCATACTTTCTTTTTATTCTCTGGGAAATGCTCTGGAACGGAAGATATTTTCCGGTTTTTTTATCAAAACCGACCGCTTCGGAATCAATTATGAAAGTCTTTGCCTTAACATTGCTTCTGGCATATTCAGCGACATCGGGAAATTGTTTTGTGACATTCTCAAGCCTGCGAGTGAATAATTTTATATTTCCTTTTTCATCTTTATGAGCCTGTATCCTGAATCCGTCATACTTGAACTCAACTGCGCATGGCTTTCCGACAGTTTCAAATCCTTCTTCAACTGTATCCACTTTTAATGAAAGCATGACCTGAATTGGAATGCCAACTTTCATTTCGATATTTTCCAATTCTTTAAACCCCTTTTTCGCTGCTTTTGCAACTTCTGCAAATTCATTTGTCAAATCGTAAGCTCTTTGGACAGCATCAGCATATTTATTGTACTTTTCACGATTGCCTATATCTATTTCATTTCCTTCTCTTTCATATTTTATTCCTATTTCCCTGCCAAATGAAGCCCATATAATTGCATCACGCATTACTCCTTCCCCGACGCCAATTCGCATTTCGTCCAGAACCGTCTTGACAATGTATCTTGATTCAAGCGGCTTTGCGGAAGTGATTAATTCAGAAATCAGCTGCACTTTTCTTTCTACAGTGCCTTCGCCCTGCAATTCTGCAAGCTTTCTTATATTTTCAAAAACTTTTTTGACGGTTAATTTTGTTGATTGCAAAGTTGACTGTTTTTTTGCCTTAACAATGATTTCCGCTACTAAACCTAGGTCTCCCTGCTTTCTCCATTCATTCTCTATTTTATCCGTGCTTATTCCGGTTGCTGCACTCAAAGATTTGAGCATTGTCCTTGCGGCAATTCCAATTTCTCTTGGGTCGTAATTGGGAAAAACTCTGCCCTCGAGCAGGAGCATTACGTGTTCTGCATCCTCTAGGTTTACATCTTTCAAGAATTCTGCAATTATGTGCGTCTTTTCAAGACGCTTGGTTGTTTTATTTAATTCCTCATAAACTTCCACTAACCTAGAATACTCCATATAAAATAATTTTATCCTTAAGTTTATTAAGTTTTTTGATTGAAAATTTTTGTATTGAGTTAATAGTTAATCTGTTCCTATTTTAGTTAATTATTTAAATAGCCTTATTAAGAGATTTAATTATGGAAGCAAAACATAATAATCATCAAAATCACGCAGAACATGCGGATGAAGAAAGCCAAAAGGCAGAAACACACCATTCCGGCTACCATATGGATGTGTTCGACTGCATAAGAACGAGAAGGTCCATCAGAAAATACAAGGACAAGCAGGTGCCGTGGGATAATATTGTAGAGATTCTGCAGGCTGCCAAGTTTGCGCCTTTTGCAGGAAATGTATTGAATTGTAAATTTATTGTTATCAAAAGCGAGGATAAAAGAAAGGCAATTGCTGAAACATGCGCGCAGCAGTACTGGATGCAGGATGCCCCTATACACATTGTTGTTGTCGGCGAGCCGGAAAAATCAGAAAGGTATTACGGTGCCAGGGGAGGCAGGCTTTACACAGTGCAGGGAGCTGCTGCTGCAATGCAGAATATGCTTTTAACAGCTCATTCTCTCGGATTGGGGGCCTGCTGGGTCGGAGCTTTTGATGAAGAGGAAATCCGAAGATTATGCAACCTGCCTGAGCATGTAAATGTGCAGGGAATTTTAACAATCGGATATGCAGACGAGCATCCTGAAATGCCTCCGAAATACAGGATAGAGCACATGATGTTCTTTGAGAAATGGTGGGGACGGCAAGAGCCTCCAAAATATGGCCTGGGAATGTGGTCACCGGTCATAAAGAAAGGAGTGGTTGAGACAAAAAAGATGATAAAGAAAGCTGGCTCAAAAATAGCTGGCAAATTCAAGAAAGGAGAAAAGAAAAAAAAGACAAGAGAGCAACTGGAAAAAGAGGCGGAGAAAAGAGAGGATGAAATTTATCAGGAAATGTATGGTGAGGACGAGAGAAAAGGAAATTAAAATATTCTATTTATTCAGTTTAGATTATTCTCAAAAATTTTTTAGATAATTTTAGATAAAATTGATTTTATAAAATCGTAGGGCGAATACCCACTGATTTATTTGAGGGATGAAGTCAGTCGTCAAACCTATTGTTTTCATTGGAAATTAGTTTGTTCACTTTTTTAAACCTCACTTTATCAAAACATTCTATATCTTGATGCATTTCATTATGGCACTCTTCACATATAAGCATTAAATCACCAGAATTAAAATCCTCAAAGCCAAATTCCTTATCATAATTAGTATGGTGAAGGCGCAAGTTTCTTCTAGGAAATTCTCTTCCACAATGTTCACATTCATTTCCTATTTCATTCATTACATCTCCTTTAATTTTCTTCCAATCAGTAGAATTGAGAAAATTTACATATTCTTGATAATCTAATGTTTTGTGCATTTGATTCAAAAGTTCCTCTAATATTTGAATTTATTTTTGGAGTATGCCATTTAATTCTATAAACATTAAATCACTTGAAATATTCAATAATCATAGAGCTTCCTTTTGTAGTAAGAATGATAAAAGATACCTGCTTTTGCCGTTTTACTTCTTGCATTTTAATCAAAAAATAAAAAATGTGGCCCGTTACCGAGCCACTGCTTGCCTTCACAATTGAAAAACGTTGGGGGTGGTTTTCTAAATGAAGGCAAAGAAACAATCTCACCACAAAGACTAAGGGTGATTGTGAAATTTGCCTAATTTACCAGCTCAATGCCAAGCTCATGGCTTACTGCAACCGCTTCCGGGGACGGCTTCTTGTAGTTGACTTTGCCAAGAACCCATGGGCTCTTGACACCCGTGATTATAGTCATTACCGTGATTCTTCCTTTCATGTCTTCAGTAACTCTTGCTCCCCAGATTACATTTGCTTCCTGGTCAAGGCTTTCTGTTACAAGCTCTCCAACTTTGTTGATATCATCCAGTGTCATATCCTGGCCGCCGACAACGTGAATCAAAGCGCCAGTTGCACCTTGGTAATCAACTTCCAAAAGTGGATTCGCTAAGGCGCCTTTGACTGCTTCTTCAACTCTGTTATTTGTATCAGAAGAACCAACCCCAATAACTGCAACTCCGCCGTTCTGCATTATTGCTTTTACATCAGCGAAGTCCAGATTAACTAATGATGGAACTGCTATTGTTTCTACAATTCCTTTTATCATTGTAGCAATCAATTCATTTGCTACTGCAAATGCCTGCTGAATCGGAAGATTGCCGGCAATCTGCACCAGCCTATTATTGTCAATTACTATTACGGTATCAGTTACATTTCTCAATTGTTGTAATCCAAATTCCGCCTTGTCAACTCTTGCCCGTTCAATCTTGAAAGGCATTGTGACAGTTCCAATAACGATTGAACCTGTATCTTTTGCCAGTTGAGCAACAACCGGTGATGCACCAGTGCCTGTTCCGCCGCCCATTCCTGCGCAGACGAAAACCATATCAGCGCCTTTCAATGATTCTTTCAGCTCATTAATGGATTCTTTTGCAGCCTCGGCTCCTCTTTCAGGAAAGCCTCCGCATCCTAAGCCTTTCGTAACGCCCTTTCCAATCAAGAATTTGCGATCAGCATCAATGATGTTGAGATGTTGCTTGTCTGTGTTGCAAGCGATTATTTCAGCGCCTTTGATTCCTTTCTTATACAGCCAGCCAACCATATTGTTGCCCGACCCACCAACACCGATAACTTTTATGTTTGCCTGTCCTACTTCAAAATTCAAGCTTGTATCCTGAGCTTGTTTTAACGCACCTTCCATTAAAAAATCCATTTTACATTCCCCCTTTACCTTGTTGCTCGCGAGCATGCTTTCGCATGCAAGTCCCCGTAGTTTTCATGTGTAGTTTACAATATAAATTTTCGACCACCGAAATGTTTATATTGCTCCCTGTATAATTCCCCTTAGAATTAGTTTGTGCCAACAAACTGGTTTAGTATCGGTTTATAGTTTTTAACGTACAAAAAAACTAGAATTACCAAAACAAGCTTATTTAAAGCCGCTTTTCGCCAAAAAAGCTGCTTACATTGGGTTTTTCGCCAAAAAAACTCAATTATAAACTTTTCTTAATTTTATTGTAACTGCTGGAGTGATTTATAAATATTTCTGAGGTTTAAAATATATGATGGTTTATATAGGTTTATAAAGAAAATTTTTGTAAATTTA
>CAYHTH010000020.1:0-10641 GCA_964359525.1 uncultured Methanosarcinales archaeon
TGGGAATGTTTCCCATCGCTATGTTTTTTAGGAAATTAACAATTTCTTTTTTGTCGGGCGGGCATCCCGGGATGTAATAATCAATTTTTACATGTGCATCTATCGGAGTTGGCTCCAAATCCTGCACGCCTTCCTGCTTTCTGTAAAGCAAATGCTCATAATTTTCTTTTAAGGTGTAATGCCTGTAAGCAGGGATGCATCCTGTGCATGCGCATGCCCCAAGCGAAACAAGATATTTGCAGTTGCTCCTTAATTTTTTCAGCACTTCCAGATTTTCATTATTTGCCACCAGCCCTTCCATAAAAACATAGTCAAAATTTTCGTCTGGATTTACTTCTTTTATGAAAGGAAACGCTTTGAGGTCCACAAGATTAATCAAGTCCAATAATTCGTCCTCATTGAAAATCACGGAAAGCAGGCAACCTGCGCATCCGGTTATTCCATAAAATCCGACTTTTAGTTTGTTGATTTTCATTTAAATTACCGAGTTTTAGCAAAAATGAACGTATCAAAACAACTATTATTCTTGAATCCATTTTTTATTAAGTGACCTTCAAGCTTGTACCCATTTTTCTTCAGCACTTTGCAGGAAGCTTTATTATTGATATGAACTGGGGCATAAATTCTTATTAATTTAAGCTTATTTAATCCAATCTTGGTTACAATACCTACAGCTTGACTCATAAATCCTTTGTTCCAGTATCTTTTTGCCAGCCAATATCCTAGTTCAGCCTTATGTTTTTCAATTGACTCAAGACTTATCACTCCGATAATCTCGTCGTTGTTATCTATAGCCCAGCAAATTGAGGTTTTGATTTTTTTCTTTTGCATGTTGATATTTTTTTGTACCCATTCCGTTGCATGTTTTAGTTTATAGGGATATGGAATTCGCATTGTATATTTGACAACGGCTTTGTCATTAATATTTTTTTGTAATGAATATACATCACTTTTTTTAAATGGCCTTAGTATAAATTTTTTTGTTTTGATTATCATTTCCATTTTAATCATTTTTGAAATCTTTTATTTCATCATACCTGAATACAGGGCCATCGATGCAGGTGAAATTTTCCCGTATCATGCAGTGGCAGCATACTCCAAGAGCGCAGTACATTAGCCTCTCAACGCTCAAAAAAATCTGGTCGTCGTGAAATCCTTTCTGCTTCAGCACTTCTATCACCGACTGCATCATCTTCGGCGGGCCGCATAAAAAAACTACCTTGTTTCTGCTGTTCAAGTCCGCCTGCCGTATAAGGTCAGTTACATGGCCTTCCCTTGCGTCATAGCAAAACTGGCCGTTTGGATTTTTGTCCACTGTTATTTTCATGTTGTATTTTTTCTTCCAATCCTTCATTTCCTTTTTGAAAAGAATCTCGTTGGGAGCCCTGTACCCGAAAAATAACTGAACATCTTTGTACTCGGCCCTGTGGTTTTCTATGTAATCAATCACACTCCTTAATGGCGCTACTCCGCACCCGCCGCCTATAATTATTATGCTGTTGCCTTTGAGAGATTCCATCGGGTAGCCTTTTCCGTAAGGGCCCCTCATCAGTATTTTGTCATTTTTTCTGAGCCTCGAGAGTGCTCTCGTTACATTGCCTACTTCCTTTACGCTTAGTTTTATATACTCTTTTGAGTCAGAGCCAATTGAAATTGGGGCTTCGCCGATTCCTGGCAAAGATATCTGGACAAACTGGCCAGGCTGGTACTCTGTTCTCATGTTTATCGTCAGGGTGAACATGTCTTCCGCTTCCCTGTAAAAATCAAGAATTTTGTACAGCTTTGGCACGAAAGGATTCTCACCACCAATCTTTTTTTTTGTTTTCATGTTTTTTCATATTGTTGAATTATTTCATATTGTTGATTATATCCACAAAATCAATTCTTGTCGGGCACCCTTCAATGCATCTTCCGCATCCAACGCATAAATTAACTCCATTTTTTTGCTTGAAATACTCCAATTGGTGGTAGATGCGGTGCTTGAATCGGTCTTCCCTTGTTTCCCTGAAAACATGGTCTCCGGCAACTTTGGTAAATGATGGAAGCTGGCATGAGCTCCAGTCTCTTTTTCTTTGCCCTTTGTCTGGATTTTTTGTCTTAACCTCATCATATACTTCAAAGCAATAGCACGTTGGGCAAAGAGTAGTGCAGGCCGCACATGACAGGCAGATATCAACTCCCTTTTTCCAGTCGGAATGGTCATACAGTTTGGAGATGTCCTTGTTCTCAAGCCTGTCTGCCCCAGGGATTTTTTTTTCTTCGCTTGAAATAAATATAGGCAGCTCTGTGAAAAATCCCGTAAACTTATTAACAAGAAATGTTCCTTTTTCAGAGCCTACTTCAACTAGAAAATAATCTTTTTTGTCGTAAAACATCAAATCGAAGTATTCAGCTAATTCCATTGAGCCGCAGAAGCAAAATGGCGACGGGGCTTCATTGCAGTGATAGCCAATCAAAAAGCTGTTCTGCCTCATTGACATATAATATGGGTCTTTTATCTGCTCCATAAACACTATGTCCTGGTGTTTTATTGCATTCAAATCGCATCTCCTTATTCCGAAGAAAACTCTTTTAGGATTATCCGGATTCGGCACTGTTATCTTTGTCCCGTTGAATTCGAATAGCACTTCCCGTTTTCTAAAGAAATATTCCTTAACCGGAAAATATGAATTCTTTTCCAGATAAATTTCATCAAAATTTACAATCTTCTCAAATTTTACCAAATCTTTTTTAACTGGAGCTATAATCTCATAGCTATCTCCCAGTTTTCCAAGAAACTCGTTCAACCTCTTTTTTTCAAGTTTTAAGACCTGCATAAAACCAGGATTTAAATTATATCTCCAGCTTATAAATTTTCTTGTTTTGTCAAAAACACCCCGCACTAAAGTGTGGAGCGTGTTTTTGAGCATCTCAAAAATGCAGGCATTTTTGACGATCGTCAGAAATCATTGATTTCTGAGATGCTCGGAAATCGCTCGCTTACTTTGAACTAAAGTACAAAAGTGTGTGCGATTGCGATTTCCGACATATCAAAAATGAAATAGCAATTTAAATTCAGCGACTTAAAACCAAAAATATTAAAACAGCAGCCTAATTCCTACTATTGGGGGTTTTGGTGGATTACAGAACGGAAAAAGATGTAATGGGGGAAATTAAAGTGCCTGCTGATTCTTATTATGGCGCTTTTACCCAGAGAGCTAAGATAAATTTTCAAATAAGCGGCATAATTGCCCATAAAGAATTTCTTGCTGCTTTAGCGACAGTCAAAAAAGCCGCTGCACTTGCTAATATTAAACTAGGGCAGCTGGATGAACCGATTGGGAATGCAATCGTAAAGGCTGCCGGCGAAGTTATTGAAGGAAAATTTGATGATTACTTTGTCTTGGATGTTTATCAGGCGGGAGCAGGAACTCCGTTCAACATGAACTGCAATGAAATAATTGCAAATCGCGCGACAGAAATTCTTGGAGGAAAACTTGGGCAATATGCTGTAAATCCCAATAATCATGTAAATATGGCGCAGAGCACTAATGATGTTATTCCGACGGCAACAAGAATTGCAATATTATTTTTATTAAAAAATCTGGCCGAGGAAGCAAGAAAATTTGAGTTGTCATTGAAAAGAAAATCAGAAGAATTTAAGTCTATTTTGAAAGTTGGCAGAACCCACTGGGAAGATGCCGTTCCAATAACCCTCGGGCAGGAATTTGGGGCTTATGCTGTTTCTGTTGCAAAAGATATTGGGAGAATATTAAACTCAAGCGAAGAACTGAAAGAGCTCGGAATCGGTGGAACTGCAATCGGCACGGGAATAACAGCACATCCAAAATTTCATGAAACAATTGTCGGAAAATTGAATGAAATTACAAAACTTGATTTAAGAACAACAAAAAATATGATTGAATTGACGCAGAATTACAACTGTTTTGTTTCATTTTCTTCGTCGCTAAAAATGCTGGCTATTGATTTATTCAGAATCTCAAATAATCTAAGTATAATGAACTCCGGCCCAAAAGGCGGAATTTCTGAAATAATTTTGCCGGATGTTGAGCCGGGCTCTTCAATAATGCCGGGCAAGATAAATCCAAGCATTCCTGAATGTGTTATTATGGTGTGCTTTGACGTGATGGGGAAAGACAAGACTGCTGAATTGGCTGTGCAATATTCCATTTTGGAATTAAATGTTATGTGCCCTGTTATTGCTTACAATACTTTGCAGTCAATGAAATTATTAACTAACACTTTGAAAATGTTCAGGGAGCTGTGCATTGACGGAATTCAGGCGAATGAAGAAAGATGTTCGGAACTATTGCATAACAGCACTGCAATATCCACTTTATTGAATCCGTATTTAGGCTATCAAGCTGTTTCAAAGATTGTAAAAGAATCTTTGAAGAATAACCTGACAATAAAAGAAATTATTTTAAAATATAAATTAATTGATGAAACTGATTTAAATAAAATATTGTCTCCTGAAGAAATGACTAAGCCTCAAGAGATTGATTTGAGATTAATTGAAAAAATAAAAAATTCACAAAATTACAGGAAGTTTTTGGAGAATTTGTAGTTAAGTGATTAAATTGGAAAATTTTGAAAAAAGATTAAAGGAAATTGAAAGTAGAAACAGCAGAGTTGAGATTGATAAATCTTGGGAAACAAGCTTAAGCAGAAGAGGATTATTGACTTTGTTTACTTATCTTGCAATTGGATTTTATCTTCAGGCAATAAAAATTCAAAAGCCCTGGCTGAATGCGATTGTGCCGGCTGTTGCTTTCACGCTTTCTACTTTGACAATGCCATTTTTCAAAAAAGTTTGGGTTAAATACATTAAATAAATTAAACAGCAAAATGACAGTAAAAATATTTATAACGGGCGGAACAATTGACGGGCTTGAATATGATTCTGAAGAAAAAGCTCCAAAGAAATTTAATTCTATAATTCCAAAAATTCTGAAAGAAGCGAGAATCAAAACAGATTTTGGTGCAAAAATTTTAATTTTTAAGGATAGCAAATTTGTAACCGGCAAAGACAGGGAAACTATTTTAAAAAAATGCAGGGGATGTAAAGAAGATAAAATAATTATTACACATGGCACAATGACAATGCCCTTGACTGCAAAATTTCTGGAAAAATTCAAAATAAATAAAACAATTGTTCTGACAGGCTCTGCAATTCCTGCCAGGGGAAAAAATTCAGACGCGAAATTTAATCTTGGATTTGCTATGGCAGCAGTCCAGACGCTGCCTGCTGGAGTTTATGTGGCAATGAATGGCAATATCTTCAGTTCAACTAATGTTAAGAAAAATTTGAAGACCGGATTTTTTGAAAAAGAGAAATAAATGACTTGATAAAAATCAACAACTTTAAAAAACAATTATCAATACCAATATAAAATGCCACGCCCAAAGATTTCAATCATCGGAGCAGGAAATGTCGGAGCAACGGCAGCCCACTGGATTGCTTCCAAAGAATTAGGCGATGTTGTTCTTCTTGACATTGTGGAAGGAATGCCGCAGGGAAAAGCGCTCGATTTGCTTGAATCCAGCCCAATTGAATATTTTAATGCTGATGTGAAGGGCACAAATAATTATGAAGATACTAAAGATTCTGATATTGTTGTGATAACCTCCGGCATTGCACGAAAACCAGGAATGTCAAGAGATGATTTAATTTCAATCAATACGAAAATTATCAAGGAAGTCACCCAAAATGCCGCAGAATATTCTCCAAACTCGATTATCATTGTAGTAACAAACCCACTTGATGCTATGGTCTATGTTGCTTCAAAAATAAGCAATTTTCCTAAAAATAAAGTGATTGGAATGGCCGGTATCCTTGATTCAACAAGATTCAGGACTTTCATTGCGAAGGAGCTTGATGTTTCTGTTGAGGATGTTAATGCAATGGTTTTGGGAGGGCATGGAGATACGATGGTTCCTTTGCCAAGGTACTCAACTGTTAATGGGATTCCTATAACTGAATTAATGGAGAATGAAAAAATCGAACAGCTGGTTAAAAGAACAAGAGACGGTGGAGCTGAAATTATTAATTTGCTAAAAACAGGCTCTGCATATTATGCTCCAAGCGCTGCGGTTGCTGAAATGGTTGAATCAATTCTGAAAGACAAGAAAAGAATTTTGCCGTGCGCTGCTTACTGCGGTTCTGAATATGGTGTCGGAGGATATTTTGTCGGAGTGCCAGTCAAATTGGGAAGAAACGGCGTTGAGAAAGTAATTGAATTGAAACTGACAGATGAAGAGAAAGAAATGTTTGCAAAATCAGTTGAGCACGTTAAGAATTTAGTTGATGTAACCAAAAAATTTTTATAGAGAATTTTGAAATATTATCAATTATTTAAAAATCATTAATTTTTAAACAAAGCAAATCAAAGATTTGCTAGTCTCGAAAATCTTTGATTTTCGAAATTTCGAAAACCCAATGGGTTTTCTCTATGTCAAAATTCTCTAAGAGAACTTTGAATGAAATATGAAAAATAATGAATTGTTTAAAGTTCTCTATAATTCTATCGCTAATCTTAAATACTTCAACATTTAAACTATGCATGGGGTGTTTTTATGGAAGAATCCGAAGAAATGCAGGTTGGAAAAGTAACGCATTATTTCCCGAAAATAGGTGTTGCAATAATTGAAGTTACTGGTGGCAGCATTAAGATAGGAGATGAAATACACATAAAGGGCAGCACTACAGATTTCAGGCAGAGAATTATTTCAATGGAAGTAGACTATGAGAAAATTGAAGTCGCAGAGCCCGGCCAGACAATCGGAATAAGAGTCGAAGAAATTGCGAGAAAAAAAGATTTAGTTTATAGAAAAATATAGAGAATTTTGAATTGCATTTGAATAATAATGAATTATTTGAAGTTCCCTATAAACAAATTCTAGCTGGCAGTTTTCTTTTTGACATTAATTTGTCCTATCCTCTTTTTCGCTCGTAAAGATAAATATAATGTCGGACACAAATAATTGATTGAATAGAGAAAATCCAAAGGATTTTCTAAGTTACTCATATAATTCGTAACAATAGTTGTGTCCGCCGAATATAATAGCGGATTAATTTATTAATTATTTACTTCCGCTATTATACAATCGGCACTATTTATTATAATTAGGGTTCCATTGACAAAACCAATAAATATTTAATATGTTAAAATTTGTTATTTAATTATGGTGTCCGATAAAGAAATCAAAAAAGAATTTAAGATTAAAGTATCCAAAGAGCCTGATAAGTATTATGCTACTTCGGTTTTGAAAGCAGAAGGATTTTCCAGAAAGCATTGTTCAAATTGCGGGACTTATTTCTGGTCGGTTACAGATGGCAATGTATGCGGCAATCCTGCCTGCTCCGGCGGATTCAGGTTCATCGGAGGCACTCCGGCAAAAAAAGAATTGGATTACATCGGAGTATGGAATGAGTTTTCAAAACTGTTCAAGAAATGGGGTTACACTCCCATAAAGAGGTATCCTGTTGTTGCAAGATGGCGTGATGATACGGATTTTGTGCAGGCATCGATTTATGATTTTCAGCCGTATGTTGTTTCAGGAGAAGTTGAGCCGCCGGCAAATCCGTTAGTTGTGCCGCAGATGTGCTTGAGATTCAATGATATTGATAACATAGGAATTACTGGCGCGCACTACTGCGCTTTTGTCATGATTGGCCAGCACGCGTTTATGAAGCCGAAAGACTGGAACCAGGCAAAATATTTTACTGACATTCACAACTGGCTGAGGCAGGGGCTGGGGCTGCCGAATGATGAAATAAAATATCATGAGGATGCGTGGGCCGGCGGCGGAAATTTCGGTCCCTGCATGGAATATTTCTCAAGAGGATTGGAGCTCGGGAATCAGGTTTATATGATGTACGAGCAGACTCCATCAGGCAACAAAGAACTGAATCTGAAAGTTTTGGACATGGGGATGGGGCATGAGAGAAATGCCTGGTTCACGCAGGGCAAATCAACAAGCTACGAAACTACTTTTCCAACTGTGGTGAAAAAACTTTATTCAATTACCGGAATAAAAGTCGATGAAAGGATGATGCAGAAATTCTTGCCTTATTCTTCCTACCTGAATGTCGATGAAGTTGATGATATTGACAAAGTCTGGAATGAAGTTGCGGAAAAAACCGGCTATGAAGTGAAGGATTTAAGAAAAAATATTCTTGATTTGGCTGCGCTTTATTCCGTGGCAGAGCATTCAAGGGCTTTGCTTGTTGCCTTGAGCGACGGAGCTTTGCCTTCAAATGTCGGCGGTGGCTATAATCTCAGGGTCATTTTGCGGAGAGCGCTTTCATTTATTGACAAATTTGGCTGGAATATTTACCTTCCTGATGTGTGCAGATGGCACGCTGAATACCTGAAGCCTTTATTTCCAGAATTAAGCGAAAATCTTGACGAAGTCGAAAAAATACTTGAGGTAGAGAGAATGAAATATGGGGCAACAAAGCAAAAAACACGCTCAATGATTTCAAAATTAATGAACGAAAATATTGATGAAAAAAGATTATTGGTTTTGTATGACAGTTACGGAATAACTCCTGAAGTTGTAAAGGAAGAGGCAGATAAATTGAACAAGAAAATTTATGTTCCTGACAATTTCTATGCGATGGTTGCAGAGCTTCATGAGAAAAGGGAGCAGGAGCACGCTACAAAACGCGAGGAGAAGATTGATTTGGAAAATGTTCCGGACACGAAGACACCTTATTTCGAAGATTACAAAAAAGGCAAGTTTGACGCAAAAGTTTTGAAGATAATTGGCAGTAAAATTATTCTTGACGAAACTTATTTCTATCCGACAAGCGGAGGCCAGCTTCATGATTTGGGAAAGATAAATGATTTTGAAGTTGTTGATGTTTTCAAGCAGGGAAAAATTGTAATCCATGTGCTTGGCCAGAATCCTGATTTTAAAGTTGGTGACAAAGTTCACGGAGAAATTGAATTGCAACGCAGGATTCAACTTGCAAAACACCACACAGCAACGCATATTGTGAATGCAGCTGCCCGAAGAGTTCTTGGAAATCATATTAATCAGGCAGGCGCTAAAAAAGATATTGACAAAGCCACAATTGATTTGACACATTATCAAAATGTAACAGATGATGAACTGCAGCAGATTGAAAAAGAAGCGAATAGGCTTGTTAAAGAAGGGATTACCGTGCACAGCAGCTTTTTGCCAAGGACAGAAGCAGAGCAGACTTACGGAATGAATATTTATCAGGGCGGAGCAGTTCCGGGAAAAATTCTTCGAATTGTTAATATTGACGGGGTTGATGTAGAGGCATGCGGCGGAACTCATCTCCACAACACGCTTGAAGCGGGCCACATTAAGATTCTGAAGGCTACAAAAATATCTGACGGCATAGTGAGATTGTATTTTACTGCTGGCGAAGCAGCGCAGAAGGAAGGAATCAAAGAGAAGGAGATTCTTGAAGAATCTGCAAGGCTGCTTAATGTTAAAATAAATCAGCTGCCGGCTCGTGTTAATGAGCTGTTTGAGAAATGGAAATTGGCCAAAAAAGCTGTTGAGAAGAAAAAAGGAATTAATGTTTTGGATTTAGAATTAAAATCAACTGAAATATTTAATGGAAATGTTCTTGACAAAGTTGCTGAAATTCTGAAGACGCAGCCGGAGCATGTCGTTAAGATTATCAAAAGATTTCTTAAAGAGCTGCATGAGTTTAAGGAAAAGTTAAAACAAAATTTTTAAGTAATCCAAGTATTAGCCTTATTAATAAGAGAGATGAAAATGAATAAACGGGAGATAGTAAGTATAGACGGCGAAATTTTTGACCTCAAAAACGGGAAAATATCGGTGCTTGACCACTGCTTTTTGTATGGGGACGGCGTTTTTGAAGGGCTCAGGCTGATTAACAGAGGCATCCTCTTTCACAAAGAACACATGGCAAGGCTTTATGAATCAGCAAAATTTGTGAGAATTCCAATGATGCCCAAGAAAGAATATGAAAAATATCTTTTTGGTGCTGTCAAGTCCAGCAACTTTGATTCCGGCTACATAAGAGTTGTTGTAACAAGAGGTATCGGAGATTTAGGAGTCAACCCCGCAAAGTGCTCTGGATCAAAACTGGTTATAATTGTCACAAGCCTTAAGCTTTATCCGGAAGAATTATATGAAAATGGGTTGAAACTGATAGTCGCAAAAACGAGAAAAATCCCTTATGCAAGCCTTAATTGCGGCATTAAATCCTGCAACTACCTAAATAATATCATGGCAAAGTGGGAAGCAGTAGACCGAGGAGCTGACGAAGCGGCAATGATAGATAAGAATGGGATTGTATCAGAAGCTACACTCGACAACATTTTCGGCGTAAAAGCCAACACTCTTTTCACACCGGGCCTTGAAACAAATTGCCTCCCGGGCATAACAAGGGGAAGGATAATGGAGATTGCCAAGAAACAGGGCATGAAAGTAGTTGAGGGTGCGTTCACCCCGCATGATTTTATGTCGGCTGACGAGGTATTTTTAACTGGGACTGGATCTGGCATAGTGCCTGTAACGAGAATAGAGAATAAACCTATTGGCAACGGCAAAATAGGGCCAAATACAAAAAGATTGAGACACGAATATGACTCAAGAATAGGGGAATTCTGCACTGCTGTAGATTGA
>CAYHTH010000021.1:0-2940 GCA_964359525.1 uncultured Methanosarcinales archaeon
TTTAATCACATCAATCATTCTCTCGCTGAATCCCCACTCGTTGTCATACCACGCAACAACCTTTACAAAGTTGCCGCCGATAACGTTTGTAAGCTGCGAGTCCAATATTGATGAGTGCGGGTCGGTTACTATATCTACAGAGACCAGCGGCTCTTCTGAATATTCAAGTATTCCTTTAAGTTTCTCTGCTGCTTTTTTGAAAGCCTCATTTATTTCTTCTTTGGTTGTTTGCTTTTCCAGTTCGCACACCAAATCAGTCACAGAGCCCGTCGGTATAGGGACTCTTAATGAAATGCCGTCCAGCTTTCCCTTTAGTTCAGGAATTACTTCACCAATTGATTTTGCAGCTCCGGTTGTTGTCGGTATTATAGAGACTGCTGCGCTTCTTGACCTCCTCAAATCCTTGTGGGGCGCATCAACAAGC
The DNA here is from genome assembly GCA_964359525.1 of uncultured Methanosarcinales archaeon. GTDB lineage: Archaea > Nanobdellota > Nanobdellia > Woesearchaeales > GW2011-AR4. The sequence goes on from CAYHTH010000021.1 coordinate 425, forward strand.
TTCTGGTCTGCTGTGTAAGCATGGACCGTTGTCATAAACCCCCTTTTGACACCAAAGCTGTCGTTGAGTACTTTTACTATTGGGGCCAGGCAGTTTGTTGTGCATGACGCATTTGAAACAAGGTGGTGAATATTATGGTCATACATGCTGTCATTGACACCCATCACAATTGTCAAATCCATCCCTTTTCCAGGCGCGCTAAGCAAAACTTTTTTTGCCCCGGCTTTTAGATGCTGCTCAGTTCCCGCCCTGTCGGTGAATTTGCCTGTGCTTTCAACAACAACATCAATGTTCAGCTCTTTCCAGGGATATTTTGCTGCGTCAAGAACTGACAGAACCTTTATTTTCCTGCCGTCAATTATCAGAGAATCATCAGTGTGCTCGACAGTGCCGTTATATTTTCCGTGCACAGAATCGTATTTGAACAAATGGGCTAAAGTCTTTGAGTCTGTTACATCATTGACAGCAACCCAGTTTATGCTTTTATCTTTCATTCCTGCCCTTAGAACTAGTCTTCCGATTCGACCGAAACCGTTTATTGCGACGTTTATCAATTAAACCACCCCATGTTTTATTGTCTGTTGGCTACTTTATTCTTATATAAAAGCATTGTGGTACAAGAATGTAATAATTTGGAATTTTTTACCAAATTAATTTAATAAACTCACTTTAACATCCTCATCATTTCTTTCAAGCTTTTTGTGTTAATCACATCCCATTTTTTTGCCCAGCCTCTTCGGGCTGTTCCAATTCCTAATTTTATAAAATGCAATTGGCCTGTGCTGTGAGCATCTGTGCTTATAACTAACTTAACTCCTTTTTTTATTGCAGCCCTTACATGCGTATCTTTCAAATCCATCCTTTCTGGATAAGAATTTATTTCCATCACAGTTCCTGTTTTCTTTGCTTCATCAAAAACTTTATCCAAGTCAATTTCGTAAGCTTCTCTCTTAGTAATCAATCTTCCGGTCGGGTGCGCAATAATATCTACATTTTCATTCTGCATTGCTTTAATCATTCGGTTTGTTATTTTTTCTTTTGAATTTTTAAAACCCGAATGTATAGCAGCAACAACAACATCAAGCTGTTTCAGTATTTTATCATCCATATCCAAACTTCCGTCTTCGGTTATATTGACTTCAGTTCCATGCAAAACAATTATTCCTCCAATTTTTTTATTTACCTTTTCAATTTCTTTTCTCTGCTGCAGGATTCTTTTTTCATCAAGGGCATTTGCAATTGTTAATCTTCCAGAATGGTCAGTTATGCAAATATATTCATGCCCAAGTTTTTTTGCAGCAAGGGTCATCTCTTCAACTGTGTTTGAGCCGTCACTCCATTCAGTGTGCATCTGCAAATCGCCTTTGATGCAATCATAGCCAATTACTTTTGGCAGTGAGCCAAGCTGCGATGCTTCAATTTCTCCCTCATCTTCCCTTAATTCAGGCTCAATATAGCTTAACCCAAGCTTTTTGTAGATTTCTTCTTCTGTTTTTCCTGCAATTAATTTGTCATTTTTTCTGTCAAACAATCCGTACTCGCTTAATTTCAAGCCTCTTTCAATTGCCATCCTTCTTAGAATTATGCTGTGCTGCTGGTTGCCTGTAAAATACAGCAAAGCAGCGCCGAAAATTTTATCATCAACAACCCTTAAATCCACCTGAATTCCTTCTTTTAGCCTGACTGAAGATTTTGTGCTGCCTTTTGCAAGAACTTGAGCCACGCTCGGCATCTTCGTAAAGAATTCAATGACTTTTGCTGGATTTTGGGATGTAACTAAAATATCTATATCACCAATTGTTTCTTTCATTCTTCTTGCAGAGCCGGCAATATTTACTCTTTTGACTTCCTTTAATGTTTTTAACGTGTTAACAATTTCTTCAGCATCGCTTAAAGCAAAGCCCAAAGGAACTCTTTTGTTTGAATTCCTCGAGAAATCAATGCTTTTCAAAATATTTTTTTCAACAATTGGCCCAAGCCCTTCAATTTTTTGTATTCTGCCTTCTTTTGCGGCTTTTTCAAGACCCTTAACGTTCTTGACTTTCAGCTCTTTGTATAATTTCATTATAGTTTTAGGGCCGATGCCTTCAATTGCGCCGAGCTGCTCCATGTCGACAGGAGTTTTTTTCTTCAGCTCATCAAGATATTTTGAACGGCCTTTTTTCAGGAAACCGTCAATTTTCTTTGCAATGCCCTCGCCGATTCCAGGCAATTCTTTCAATTGGTTATCTTTCCAAATCTGCTCAATGTCTTCCGATAATCCGTTAATCATCAGAGCAGCTTTCCTGTAAGCCCTTACTTTGAACGGCTCGTTCTGGAATTCAAGATAGTCCGCAATTTCATTAAGAAGCGCTGCGACTTCAATGTTTTTCATAGAAATAGTTTTTAATTTTAGAATATTTAAAGTTTTGGTGGGACGCGTTACTAAATAGAAAATATTTAAAGAAGTGGCTTAAACACTAATAAATATGGAAGTCGTCGCAATAGACATTGGCGGAACAAAAATGGATATATCT
>CAYHTH010000021.1:3040-10580 GCA_964359525.1 uncultured Methanosarcinales archaeon
ACTTAAATCCTCTTGAATGCGGATGCAAGAAATTTGATTGCGCCGAAACATGGCTCGGGGGCAATCATATGAGAAAAAGATATGGTGCTGAACCACAATACGCAACTTCGGAAATAATATCCACGGTTGCACAAAACCTTGCTAACTTTTTATATCAAAATGAATTAACAAGAAATTCAAAAGTGATTGTTGTAGGTGGGAAAATTGCGAATGAGTGGGAGCATTTATCTCACTCATTTATCGATGAAACCAGGCACAATATGGGAATCTTATTTTATCAAAGTGGCTTCCCTACACCTAATTTAGAAGTCAGCCTATTGGGCAATAATGTTGGAATTGTAGGGGGGTGGGCAATCGCTATGAAACAACTTACTGGAAAATGGCCCAAATACCCAATCTCTTTAATTCCTAATGGGAGTTATGCAAAAATTTCTCAGCTTTCTCCAGCAATTCCTTAGAATTGTTAAAAGTCAGCTTCTTATGCGCATGCTCGTAATTAAGCCACGCATATCCAATATGCTCGTTTGATAATGTGACTTCGTCCGAATGCGTCTCGCCGAGGAAGAAAACAACTTCCTTATATACAGTTTCTTCGCCTTTCTTGAAGAAATATTTTACTGTTTCCCGGAATCCGTCAATAAGCTCAACATCATCCAAGGCAGTTTCTTCTTTTATCTCGCGCACTGCGGTCTGCTCTTCCTTCTCGTTCTTTTCCATATGGCCTTTTGGAAATTCCCAATGCCCGGTTGTATAATGAAGAATCAGGTATTTTGCAGAATTGTCTTTCATTCTTTTAAAAACAACCGCTCCGCAGCTCTTTTCTGTTGCCATCAATCAGGGAAATCATAATCAATATAAAAACTTTTATTAGATGGGATGGAATTAATTAGTACAATCTTAATATATACTTTATAAAATAGATATTGCATAATAATAAAATTTATATATACCAAGTACGTGAGAGCTATGCAGTAGGCTTCTGGCTCTATTGCTGTAATCGCTTGTTGTGTTCCACTATATATTACATTAACAAGGGGGTGGATGGGCGCGTATTGGGTTCGAGATGACCCTATCTTATTTGTCCCATCTTTTAAGAAGTGTGTGGGGTTTTCCTAAACACCTCTTTATTTTATGCTAAGCGTCAAAAGAGAGGGATATCACGATGACAATGAAAATAACAAATAACAAAGTGTATGATACGGTGAAAGAAGTAGTCGGAGAGGATTCATTGAAGATAATTGAGTATCTTAAAGATAAGAAGAATATTTCGGATTTCAAAATTGCTGAGAAAGTTGACAGGGACATTCACGAAGTCAGGAACATCCTATACAGGCTTTATAATCACAACCTCGTTTCTTATTACAGAAAGAAAGACAGGCAGAAAGGATGGTATATAAGCTACTGGACTTTCAACAAGAAAAGAGTTAAGGAACTGCTGGACAAGACATCAAAAGAAAAACTTTCTAAATACACTCAAAGGTTAAAGGATGAAGAAGCAAATTTTGGAAACTTTTACCTGTGCCCTAACGCTTGTGTAAGGGTTGGCTTTGAGAAAGCTGTTGATTTGGAATACAGGTGCCCGGAGTGCGGATCTATATTAAACCATCAGGACAATACTAAAACAATTGATTTTCTAAAAACAAAGATAAAAGAACTGGAAGTAAACGGCAAATCATTGAAGGGGAAGGCTTAGGATTTTATTTTTTTATGTTATTAGCAGAATAACCATAAAAAGCGAGATGTGTTAAATTGTTTTTAAATTTAGAGCAGAGAACTATGGATTGTGCTGCCCGCTGCCCCATTAGGCGACGAATGGCCAATAGGGGATTAGCTATTGCAGTTTCAAATGAAGCCCGCGAGGCTGCCTTGTTAATATGTCATATTAAGGAGATTGCCTACATACTTGGACTACACGATCCAAATTATCATGGTGCTTATGGTATTTCAGAAAAGACATTTAGAGTTAAAATAGCACCTCTTATTTCTGATGGCGAGGTAACTATCCCTAATTTAGCAATAGGGTGTGAAGATGAACTAAGAGCATTCAAAAAAACTGCTGTTGAGGAAGCAATGAGAGAATTGCATGAGCAACAAGAACTTACATATACACCGCAAAGGTTTCAATATGCATCGGACAGGGTGTAGCTACCTTTTTGATATCTTCGCCACAAAAAATGGGAGTCTGGGTGGGTGGGAGGATTATATTTTTCGGAGCTTTGCGACGAAAAATCCCTCAGTATTATTATCCTGAGGCCAGATTCTTAAGCACTTTTTAATTTTATCAGAATAGTTTTTATCTTCAAATTCCAAAATTGCGGGAGATTTTTTCAAATTTAATTTTATTTCTTCAATTTTTGCGTTTTCATACTTACTCAATAAAAAATCAACAACTGCTTCATCTTCCTCCGGCTCTAATGAACAGGTTGAATAAACCAAAGTCCCGTTTTCTTTTAATAAATTAAATCCAGTTTCAATTAATTGTTTTTGGGTTATTGACAATCTTCTAATCATGTCAGGATTCCATATGCCGATTGTTTTCAGGCTTTTTCTAATTGTTCCTGTGCCGGAGCAGGGAGCATCAACCAAGACCCTGTCAAATTCAATTCCGGACTTTTTGAACCACTGGCCGTCCATTAAAGTTATTATTGTGTTTGTAACACCGCATTTCTGCAAATTAATGGAAAGCGGCTTCATTCTTTCATATGTATAATCGTTTGCTATCAGAATTCCTTGATTTTCCATATACTGCGCGATTTGCGTTGTCTTGCTCCCGGGGGAAGCTGCAATGTCCAACACAATTTCATGCGGTTTTGGCTCAAGAACAATCGGCGGAATCATAGATGCTGCTTCCTGTATGTAAAAATAACCCAATGAATGTTCAATCAAGTTTCCTATATCCCGCCGCTCTTTTTTTACATGCTCTATAAAAAAACCTTCCTTGCACCATGGAACCTGCTCAAGATTCCAGTTCTTCTCCAGCTTTTCTTTCAGTTCCCTGACTGAAATTTTTAATGTATTTACCCTGATTGAGCGGTTTAAGAAGGATAGAGAGCATGTTTTGAATTCTTCCCAGTCTGTTAATTTAGAATATCTTTCGATGAATTTAGGCTTGAATGTTATTTCAGCAGCATTGTGAAATGGTTTTGTTTGCATTTTAATTTAGTAAAATATGTTTAATATTTAATAAGTTTCTTGGAAAAATAGGTTGGATCATACCTCTCATGCGCAAATGTTGGATTCAAAAAATCCCTAATCGCCCTTAATGTATCATTTCTGCCTCTGGTTATCAGTGCTTCTGATGTTTTAACTGTAAATGCTGTAGGCGAAACATTTGATAAATCCGGCATAACAAGTAACACTCTGCCGTATGGATCTCCTTTAACTGATAATTCATCTGGATTATAACTTGTTAAATATTCACAATTATCCAAGGTTATTTGCATGGAAAGTTTGTGAAGTAAAATATCAAAGTAAGTAAGTGTTCTTGGAATGTGTGTAATTCCAATTTGCTGGGCTATCCGTAATGGCCATCTGACAACTACTTTTTCAAGCACTTTTGGAACATTAATTCTTTCCAAATTTTCATCAGTTAGCCCGTAGTTAACTAAAAAACCAATTGCTATATCTGCGCCTGCGTTCATTGCAGTCTTTAATGGCAAACCCTCTACTACCCCATCTACATATATCTCCCCGCCTTCATCTATTGGCTTAAACAAGTATACATGGCCTGCTGACTTTCTTAAAGCTCTCCATATCTGCTCTTTGGGCTGGTCATAGGAATTAATAACCAGCTTATGCTCTCTTGGGTTATTGATATGTGTAACAACAAGATATAAATTTGGAGCATCTTCCATGAGAAGTGGAGTCCCATCTGATGTGCTTAAGGTTTTATTTAATAAATCCTCAAGCCTGTTATCCGGAATAATTCCTTCAAGCTTAATAAATCTTGAAAGCCCTTTTAATAAGTCAACAACCTTTCCCATCTTCCCTTCTGATTTTGGAACTTGGATACTTTTTAAAATGTTCATAACAAAATCATTTAAGTAAGCAGAATTTGTGTCAATTGGTCTTGTTTGAGGATTGCCGTAACCCATATCAAAAGCTCTAAAAATAGCTGGTACTCCTCCGGCAGAGCTTCCTGCATGAATGTTAGTTCTCAACCCCAGATTTTGCAGTTCTGCATAAGATCCAACATGGTGCATGCCTCTTATCGTTCCTCCAGACCAAACATCTGCAGAATTAACGTGCCCAAAAAGCGAGATGACTCCTTCAAGCCCTTCTCTTTCTATTACACCTACTGCCTCTTTTGACCCAAATTCGCTATCCTCACGTGTTTTTCTTGCTATAGATGTGACAAGATTCGCAACGTAAGGGTTTTTTGTCCCCTCATGCAGAAATCCAATAGTGTATGGCCAATCTTTTTCGTTCAGAGGTTCAATCTTTATCACCTATTCTTAAAAGTGCAGTTTTGATAATACAAATTTATGTTAAATTTTCCTGACCATATAAACTCCTTCCAGTTTATAACCCAGTTTTCTGAAATATTCTCTTGCTCCGATGCCTGAGATTATAACAATTTTGTTTTTTCCGTTCTGCCTTGCAATATCTTCCGCTTTCTTTAACAATTTTTTTCCCAATCCGCGGTGCTGGAAACTGTCTTCTGATTTTTTGCCGATTTGAACTGCAGATGAGAAAACGTGCAATTCTCTTATCAAAGCTGATTTTTTGGTTATTTCTTGTCTTAAAAATTGAGATGGAAACCTTAATCTTACAAATCCAATCAGAATATCATTTTTCAAATCTTCTGCTTCAATAAAAAATTCCTTTCCATGGGACGCTCCATATTCTGTTGTTGTTATTTTTATTTTATCAACATTTATTTTTACATTATCTTTATTTTTTGAATAAAATCCAACTTCCCTGCACCTTATGCATCTGCATTTGATATTTTTTTCTTTGCAAATTTTCTCAACATACTGCCTTAGGTTTGTCCTGTCAACACCAGAAGAAGTTATATAAGTTGGAATATCTCTTTGAACTCTCATTATCCTGCACCATTTTGGCACAAACCTTTTTGTTTCGGCAATCATCTCAGCCGCTTCTTTTGTTGTTAATGGCTGGAATTTTCCTTTTTTCCAGTCGTCATAAAGTTTTGTTCCTTCCATCACCATACATGGATAAATCTTCAGCATGTCGGGCACGTAATCGGGATTTTTAAATAATTCCTTAAGCCCTTTCAAATCCATTTTTTTAGTAGTCAGGGGCAAGCCAGGCATGTAATGCGCATTGATTTTGAATCCCAAATCTTTCAGAATTCTGATTGATTCAATATTATCCGCGACTGTGTTTCCCCGGTTAGTTGCTTCAAGAACATTATCATAAACTGACTGAATGCCCAATTCCACTCTCGTACATCCAAGTTCCAGCATCAAATTTCCATGGTATAATTTGCCAAAATCGCTTTTTGTTTCTATTGTCAGGCCAACACACCTGATTAAGGCAGTTTCGTTTTCTTTCTGAACCTGTTTTAATGATAGTGGGGTTAAATTTTCGGTTTTGATTTTATTCTGCACTCTCTTCATTGCCAGAACATTTGCATTTGTTGCACTATCTTGTTCCACTTGATGGGGTGGGTGGAGGGCATCACTAATAGAATTAAGGGTATCAATAGAATTCCCTCCCTTATGATTAATGTTAATTCGATCTTTATTAAAAAATAAATTATCAACTTCTTCTTTTATTTTCAAATTACTTAAATCCAGATGCTTAATCTTTAGTAATTTATTTTGTATTGACTTGGTTCTTTTTTCTTCTCCTGAAATTAATTTTGGCAGCTCAAAGAAAATCTTGAATTTTAACATGTCAATGTTTCCGTTAGCATCAAAAAATAATCTCGAGAAATCATTCATTGCTTTCAGCGCATACTTTACGAAATATTCCTGATACAGTTTTGGAAAAAAAGTGAAAGTGCCGCCCTGAACAATTATTTCCGCTTTATCTGGAACTTTTCCCATCGCGACATAGTGCTCCAGCCTGTTGAAAACTATCATGTAGGGGTCATAGTTATTTCTAATTGACCTTCTTGTTGACGGCTCTTTGCCTGTGTAGCTTTGCGGAACATCCCCGAAAGGGCTTCCGGGACCCCCCGGGCAATAAGAGCAGGGGCCAATTCCTTTCAAAGTATGCGGGCACGGATAAGGCTCTGACATCAATGCAATTGGCGCGACTCCGCTTATTGTCCGAACGGGCTTTAATGAAAGAAGTTCCCTGAAATTTTTCCTGTCTTCTTCTGAAGCAGCGAAGTAGATGTCCGCGTTTTTTGGTATTTGGATTACATTTCCTTTAGACTTGTATTTATTCAGGATTTTAAGCTTAATTTTATTCAGCTGGCGCTGTGTTTTTACGTTACTTTTCTTAAGCTCTTTAACTATCTCTGCGCAAACTTGCCTGAAATTGTCCATCAGCCATAGAACTTGTTTTTGCTATTTAAATGTTAAGTTTGATAATTTTAGGGGCTAAACGACTGATAGGGGGACATTTTCAAAATGACGAACGAAACAAACTAGGGGGTTTTCCTTTACTTCTTACTTTTATCTTCTAGTTTCTTCTTCTTTTCTGGTTCAGAAAGATAGTTTTCTGTGGTTGATACCTTTTCTCCGCTTCTTTGCTCAAGTTCCTTTCTTGCTACTCCTGCAACTATTCCGCCTTCTTTTGCGGCTTCTTTATTTTTGATAAATCCTTTTGCATCCTTATTTCTAGCTATTTTCGTAGTAGATGCTTCTCCAAGCATATTAAATATAAGCTCCAAATCATTCATGTGGTCCCGCAAGTTTTCTTTTTTCAATCCCTTGAATTTTTTATATTCGCTTGGAGTCATGCCAAAAGTGGCTTTTGAAATCTCTGCTGTGAGAATTGCATAATCTCTTTCTTCCAACACTCCTCTTTTCTTCCATTCATCAGTAAGTTCGTCTCTTATGGCAATGCCCCTGACCCTCTTTTCAATCCAGTCATCAGAATATCCTTTAGCTTTGTAAATCTCCTTCATGCGTTTTTGGGCAAGTTCAGGGTTTTCTATCTCTTGCACCCTATCATAGCCAACTTGAGCTAACCATTGCTTGAAAGGCTCTGCCTTGGGAGATGAAATTGATTGGATAATTCTAAACATATTTTTTGTATTGGCACAGTCTGTAAGCCTTAATTTGCCATCATCAGCCATTAATTTCAACTGTCCGATTTTTTCGGACACTTCAAAACCCTCTCCTATTAGCTTGGTTTTTAAGTCAGACCAATACTTTCTAGCCCTATCAGTTTGCGTCAATGCTCCGATTATATCAACTACAGAAAACCACCATTCATCATTAAACCAAGTCCTTCTGATTCTGCTTCCCTGAAAAACAACAAGTGCATTTTCCCCATTCATTTTGAGTTTTAGATAATTAATTCCCTTATAAATCTTGTGTGGGGATGTCCAGTGCCTAGTGATTATTTGTAATATGGACAAGAAGTGTATAAAGTTGAAAAGTTCGTTAAACTTTTGTTA
>CAYHTH010000022.1:0-10118 GCA_964359525.1 uncultured Methanosarcinales archaeon
GTATTCGGGGATTAAAATGACTGCTGCAGCTCCCGCCATACCACTATACAAAGCAAGATGTCCTGCATGCCTACCCATAGTTTCAACCATATATATTATCCCATGAGAACCGGCGGGATTTCGAAGCTTATTGATTAATTGCCGAAGCTCCTCAACTGCTGTTGCAAATCCTAAAGTGTAATCTGTTCCCAGAACATCCTTGTCTATTGTTTTGGGTATGCCGACAATTCTAACTCCCTTTTGAAATAATCTGTAAGCCGCGCTTAAAGTATCCTCTCCACCTATTGCAATTAGTTTATCAATCCCTAATGTTGCAATATTACCAATTGCTTCTTCAGATTTATCTATTCCATCATCATTAAATAAGTTCGTTCTTGACGAACCCAGATTTGTACCTCCGTCTCTATCCCATGTTCTAACGTTTTTTTCAGTAAGTAATACAACATCCTTAGTAAGAAGTCCTTTGTAACCATAATGTATTCCAACAATCTCATCAGCAACTCTTTCATCTAAAGCGTGCTTAACAACCCACTTTATTGTGGGGTTTATCCCGGGAGCGTCTCCACCACCAGTCAATATTCCTAACCTTCTCATCTTTTCTGTTGTTTATGCCACTTGTATAAAAACTTTATTTTTTACCTACATAAATGATGTTACCTTAGAGTGTAACGTTTCCATATTATTATCAAAACCTTTCAATAATACCTTAACACTTATTCTTATTATGAATTTCTCCAAAGAAAAAAAAGCTTCAATGTTTGCCGCAAAAAGTGCCGGAAAAGTTATTCTGAACTATTTCGGGAAGAAAGGGAAGTTTAAAGAAAAATCAAACAAAAGCCTGGTTTCAAAAGCTGATTTGGCAGACGATATGAGAAGTTGCAAAGAAATGACCTAAGAGAAATTGGAGAACTTTTCTATTTTCGCATAGTTTTCTAATCTATTTTAAAACTAATTCTTCTTCTGGGACTGCAACCAAATCCTCAATTCTACCTTCTCTTCCTAACCCGTGCCTCATCCTAAATGAGTCCTGGACGGTTTCTATCGAAAAAAGCCTTTGGAATTTGACAGACGCGCCGTTTCTATTTAGCACACCAAGAAAATGACCTGCATTTTGTTTTGAAAAAACCCGCATCAAGTAGCTGTCAAAAGCAAATTTTACTTCGGGATCATATTGGATAAATGGCTGTAAATTATTAATCATATCGGCCCCTAAGTCCAGCCAATTTTCTCTGAAGGAGTCTGTCCCATACCGCAATATCATGCACGGCACCATCAATGCAGGCCATTCTATTCCAGAAGATAACTGTCTAATAAAATCTCCTTTTCTTACGAAAACATAATCAAATGTCAAATGGGGCATGCTATCTTTAGATGCAAAAGAACTTACTACCTCTTCCAATCCTCTGTAAAGCGGCAGAAATCCCATAGAGGCGCCAGTTAACTCTGTCAACCGTGTTTCTGCTTCCGTTGGAAACCTTTCAACAATTATATACAAATCCCCATCAGGAACTACATAGCCAAGTTGGTAAAGATTAGGGCTGCAATGGCTGCAACTGTCATAATCCTGAGTTCTTAGGTCTATTCCTTCAGCAAAAGGAGATTTTAATCTAAGTTTTCCTACTTTTGTTAAGCAATGATGCTCTTCTTGAGGGCTTCTTGAATCTGCCAAAACTTTAAATTCAGTTACATGCCTAGCTAGCTCTCTTTGAAGCTCTGGATTTGTTCCGTTTAATGTGTAATATGTCCAAAATGGGTACCCAACTCCATAAAAAGCTTGTATATTAGTAGGAAACATTGATTTAAGAGCTTGGCACAATGAGCTTTCTCTTGCAATCAAAGAATAAGGAGCGGAGGGATTACTATAATAGTTGATTGTATTGGCTAGTGCGCTGGATATTTCACCATAAGTGACTACCATAATCAGAAGAATACGCTCGAATTTAAAAAATTGACTGTGTGCCTAGATCATATCTAGGGTGAGTGCTCCCTTTCCTGCGCCTTTAATTAAATCAAGAATTGTTCCAACCTCTTTTGTTTGATAATCACATTCTCATTCTGATGAATTCCCCTCTTCGGTTATCATATCTATGGAAATCAGATCTGCCGTAACTATCACGAAATTCTTTTATCCTTCTTTCAGTAGCCATCCAAGTTCCAGATGCTGTGGGCATTGTTGCGCACATATGGCCTGCCGCATTTGCATCATTCAATATTTCAAGAATAGTATGACCTAGAATCTCCATTATCACTACAATTGATAGATATGCATCTCCGCAGCCATTAGTATTCACAATATTAAGCTTCTTGAAAGGATTAATAGTGCCTGCAGAAGTATCCTGATAGTATACAACTCTCTCTTGGCCGAGAGCAGCGCTTCCTGCCTGGCCAAAAGTTATATACACTTTTCCAGGAGAACTCTCTCTTTGAAGCAAAGCATTTTGAACCTGAAACATTTTTTCCGCAAGGGTCCTTGGGTCATTTATTTTTAGGCCCACCATTCTTTCAAGCTCTTCCCTGTTAGACACATAAACATCACTTCTGCTTACAAGCTCCCAAACTTTCTCTGGGCCAAGGCTTTGTATCATAGAATCTGTTGCTGAGAGGAATAGCCTTGCATCGCTGTTTGCCTGCAGCACTCTTTCCACTAAACCAACATAATCTAAACCGCGTATGGTGTTTAAAACTATGACATCTTCGGGCTGGACTCCTAAATCAGTATCAGAAACGGTTGGAACAGGAACATTGCTTCTAAGAGTGATTTTTTTGCCGTTGACCGGAGCAAAATTTAGGTTTGCTGATGCGTCTCCATCACTAATTCCTGCCAAAGGCGAATATTCCAATCCATTTGGAAGTCTGTCGCGGATTAATGTGTAGCCAACAGGAACTACTAGCTTTATTCTGATATCCTGTTCAGGGGCTTCTGAAAGGTAAACCTGCTGCCCAAAAGCAGTGTTGTGCGCCCCCCCGCCTCCTGTAGCCTCCGTAACTTCTATTTGCCAAAACTCCTTTAGATGGCCGGGTGGCTCGAGAGAAGGGACAAGCGCACCAGTCAGGTCGTATTTTTCATCTGCGAGTATTGTCAAGCTGCCATTTGCATTCCTAAACATTTTAGATTGGTTCACCGGAGAATTTGGATCTAGCTCTACATAATAGTTTGTTCCGCCTGAAACAATTTTAAATCCCATATTGGGAGGCAGCTCAAATGCTGTGCGCAAACCTAAGAACCCAGAAATAGACATATTAACTGTTTTAATCCGCTGAGAAGTTTCAGTTTCCTTAACTCTGCCTTCTAGGTCTATGTTGTTCAACCCGACATTATGGACAGTAACCACCCAAACCACCTCAATGAATAATTTCAGACTGCAAATGCCTCACCGTTAATAAATTTTATGCCAAAACTTTAATATTGGCATTACCAATTGAGGACAAATATTGCAAAAATTGATTATGGTTAAGTTAAACTGAAAGTTTAAATAATCCGCAGTTATTTGATTTTATATGGGCTTGGTAAAACAAAAAGAAACAGCATTACTGGCAGCCAAACGAGCAGGCAAAGTTCTGTTAAAATATTTTGGCAAGAATCAGGATATAGAGAAAAAATTAAACAAAAGCCTGGTTTCAAAAGCTGACTTGGAAGCAAACAAAATAATAATAAACATAATAAAAGAAAAATTTCCAAGCCACAGCATTCTTTCCGAAGAAACGGGATTTGAAGATAATAATTCGGATTACAAATGGGTTATTGACCCGATAGACGGAACGCATAACTTTCTCCGGGGCATTCCGATTTTCGGAGTTTCAATTGCGCTTGAATACCAAAATGAAGTGGTATTAGGTGTTTTGCATTTTCCAATTCTTAAGCTAACCGCTTCTGCGGAAAAAGGAAAAGGCGCTTTTCTTAACGGCAAAAGGCTGAAAGTTTCATCAAAAGCTGATTTAAGCTATTCTTTTATTCTGTACGAATTTGTTTCTGCTACAAGGCATAAAAGCATAGAGTTCCTGAAAAGAATAGCGCATGAAACGCTTGACATCAGGAATTTCGGCTCCGCAATTTATGAGCTTCTTCTTGTTGCTTCCGGACAATGCGATGCTTATGTCATATTTTCAACAAACGAATGGGACATTGCAGCCGGAATGCTGCTTATACAGGAGGCCGGCGGAAAAATCACGGATTTGAGAGGCGATGACTGCAATCCGTCTGATGGAAATTTTATAATGTCCAACGGAAAAATACACGGCAGCCTTATGCAGTATTTGCATGGTATTTAAATAGTGAACGATAGCACTTCTGAAAACGAAAGGTTTATAAATAATGAACGTTATTAATTTAATAGGTAAAAACTGCCCATTGCACAAGATAGCTATTCAGCTTAGGGTGGGTGGAGGGCAATGTGCTACACTTTTAGTGCAACAATCAGATTCCCTCCCTTAAGATTTTGTTAAGAATAATCCAGAAAATAAAAATAAGCCAACTAACACTAAAAAATGGAAGAATTATCCAATATTTTCACAAAAATAAACGTTCAGATACTGGAACTTCTATCCAGGGAAAGGCTGCATATCAGGGAAATTGCCGACAGAATAAAATGTTCGCCTGCAAAAGTCCATGCATGCATCAAGATTTTCAAGAGAAATGATATTGTAAAGGAAGTTGACGATAAGAACAGAAAAGTTATCGTTTTGAATTATGATAATGAAATAACAAATCAAATTCTTCAGTTAATTAATCCGGAAAACAATTTGCAAAAAAAGCATGCTGAGAAAATAAATTTGTTTGATACAATCAGCCCTTTTGATTTCAGGTATTATGGGAGGAACAAGAAAATTTTTGAGAAGCTTCAGCCTTACCTTACGGAATCTGCTTTTATTAAATATGCGCTGAAAGTTGAAGCAGCTTTGACAAGAGTTCTTGCAAAAAATAAAGTATGCTCTCAAAAGGTTGCTGATGAAGTTGAAAAGGCCTGCGGGCAAGTCACACCGGAAGAAGTTTATGCAGAAGAAGATCGGATAAAACATAACATGAGGGCGTTGGCAAATTCAATAAGAAACAGAGTCAGTGAAGAAGCAAAGCCGTTTGTGCATTTCACTTCTACAAGCTATGATATAATTGCAACTGCAGATGCGTTAAGGTACAAAGCATTTACTAATGATATACTGCTGCAGGAATTGATAAAATTAGAAACAACATTGATTAATATATCCTTAAGGGAAAAAGATACAATACAGATTGGAAGAACCCACGGCCAGCATGCCGAGCCAATCACTTTTGGTTTTGCGATTGCACAGTATGTCAGCAGATTGGGCGCTTCAATCCTGAAAATCAGGAGAGCTGCAAATAATCTTCGCGGAAAAATGGCAGGCGCTGTAGGCGCTTATAACGCGTCATCTTTATTCTTTGAAGAGCCTGTAAAGTTTGAAGAGCAAGTCATGAATGAGCTTGGGCTGAAAGCTTCGCCGATTTCAACGCAAATAGTTGAGCCGGAATTTTTGGTCGACTATCAGAATAGCATAGTTTCTGCTTTTGGCGTTATTGCGGACTTGGCGGACGACATGAGGCATTTGCAGAGAAATGAAATTGGAGAGGTTGGCGAATATTTTGAAGCAAAGCAAGTCGGCTCGTCAACGATGCCGCAGAAAAGAAATCCAATTAATTTTGAGAATGTAAAAAGTATGTGGAAAGCGATAATGCCCCGCATGATAACTGCTTATATGGACCAGATGTCCGAGCATCAAAGGGATTTAACAAACTCTGCTTCAATGCGATTCATACCGGAGATTTTAGCTGGGTTTTATGTTTCAATCGTTCGATTGGAAAAAGTAATGTCCGGATTGGTTGTTGACCAAAAGAATATTCAAAGAAATTTCAACATGAACAAGCAGATGATCGTGGCAGAGCCGCTTTATATTCTCCTTGCTGCCAACGGCCATCCCGATGCGCATGAATATGCGAGAGAGATGACTTTGAAATCGCAGCTTGAAAAAGTTCCATTAATAGAGTTAGTTAAAAAAGATAAATCAATTCAGCCTTATCTGAAAAAATTAAGCAAAAGGCAGATTGAGATTCTTTATAATCCTGAGAATTACATTGGAATTGCTTCCAAGAAAACAGAAATGGTTTGCGAGCAATGGAAGAAGGAGCTGAATATTCGCATGCCCATAAAAGTTTAATAGAATTAATATGCTTTTTTCTATACTAGTATACAAAAAGGAAATATTTAAATAGTACAAATGTTCTGGAATTTCCATGAGATATGTTACTAATCATCCAACCCGCACTGCCGGAGTTTATATGGAGAAATATCCGAAATTCCTCCTGCTTTTCATAACTATTATCATAGCCTACATTATGTTTTACGGCAAGACTTATCCTCCTCTTCAGAATTTCTTATCTTCAGCGGGTTACCTGGGGACATTCATATCAGGTATATTTTTTGTTTATGGGTTTACTGCGGCTCCGGCGACTGTTATTTTATTAGTATTGGCAAAAGAGCAAAATATCTGGGTAGCCGGCCTTATTGGAGGATTGGGAGCATTAATCGGCGACCTTATAATTTTTAAATTCTTGCGTGTTTCTTTTGCGGACGAAGTCAGCAGGCTGATGCATGAAAAATTAATAAGCAAAGTGAATAAAAAAGTTCCAAATATCTTTAAAAAATATCTTATTCCCGTTTTTGCCGGATTCATAATTGCATCGCCATTGCCTGACGAAATCGGAGTAGCGCTTTTGGCAATAAATCAGAATATTTCAATGAAAATATTTACAATCATTTCATATGTTCTTAACACAATTGGAATTTATGTTATACTCCTAATAGGAACTAGCATTTAAGAATTAGCCATTCTTATACAGCCAATTCTTTAAAACAATCGGTGTAATTATTGTAGTTAATAAGCTCATTAAAACCAGTGAAACATAAATCTCCTGCCCGATAATCTTTTGGTTCAACCCTATCAAAGCAACAATCATTGCAACCTCCCCTCTTGGTGACATTCCAAATCCCACAATTAATGAATCTTTATGCGACATTCCCTGAAGTTTTGCGGGAATGTAACATCCAATCAATTTTGTAAGTACTGCAACAATTGTCAGCACAATCAAAAACCATACAACTCCGGAAGTTATAGCGTGAAAATCAGCAAGTATTCCGAGAGAAATAAAAAATATTGATGCAAAAATTATGTGGAGATATTCCGCGCCTTCCTTGTAGCTCTTGCTTTTCATTATGACTGCGCCTTCCAGTGAAACACCTGCAATAAAAGCGCCTACTATGGAAGACAAGCCGATTAATTCAGCAATCATGGCATAAAAAAATGCGATCATCATTGCAAAGATAAAAACAAATTCAGGATACTTATGCGCAATTCTTGTATGGTCGACTTTCTCTATAAGCCTACTAAGAAATTTATATCCAATATAAGAGCCGCCAACCAAAAATATTACTGCCTTTAGTACGATAACAAAGGTAGACATAAAAGAAAATGAGCCTAATGCAATCTGGTCTGAAACTGATAAGGCTAGAAGGCTTAGTATATCATCAATAACGGCTGCGCCTATAATTGCTTTTGCAGCTTCTGTCTGCAGTTTGCCCATTTCCTTTAAAACATTTGCAGTTATAGCAATGCTTGTTGCCGTCAAAGCAGTTCCTACAAAAACAGCGCTTCCGAACCCATAACCAAAAGCTTCTGCAAGATAAAATCCGGAAATCCATGGAACAATTACCCCAACAGCCGCAATTATTCCATACTTAATATTGAAAATATCCCTTAATTTAAATTCCAGTCCCACGACAAACAGCAGAATTATCGCACCAAGCTGCGCAACGCTTCTTACAAAATCGGTATAGGTTATCAACCCCAATAAACTTGGGCCAATAATCAGCCCAACTAAAATTTCACCAATAACTGCTGACTGGTTTATTCTTGAAGCAATAAGGTAGCCTGCAAGAGCTACGAACAGCAGTAAACTCATCTGAAATTCAATTGTTGACGCTAATTCCATGAGCATGGTGCTGATTTTATCAATTAGTATAAAAATTTAATGTGATTGCCTGAAAATTAAATAATTTAATTCAAAAAAGAAATTAAAATTGTGTTAATAATTGTTAAATACAATTGATTTTGGCGCCTTAGAAATCTACTCAACTAAATTTTCCAATGGTAAATTTTGCGGTGTTGCTTTGGTATTAGTTTTGTTTCGGCGTTCTCTACTAAAATGGTCATAGAGTAGTGACATTCCTCCAAAACCTAACCCTTCAAGTTTAGTCTTTAATACATCAAACTCTGGTATGTTAGGTAATCCTCTTTGTGACCAATAAGAGAATGCAGCAAGAAATGCGAATCCATTTCTAACTAACCTGTTGACATCAGTATATTTTGGTTCTATCCCTGCTTGAGCATCTCTAATTGCCCTTTCCATAGACTCCTCAGAAAGTGGGTGTTCTCGTAAAGCATTCATCCAATTTCTTATCGAACCATGAGAACCCAACATACTTGCCAGACCACTAGCCATAGCAACATGAAATCTATAATCTCCAAAAACTTTACTATCTGTATCAGTTAAAGCGTATGCGCTTAAAAGCGCTGCACCAACATCCCAATAATCTCTTATGAAATCTTTAACCGCAGAAGATGTATATTGAATAGGACGCTTAGAAAATTCTCTTAAACCATTTACTGTTTGCTCTCTCAAATTTGATAAATATTCCGCCATTTTATAATGAAATAATACTAAACTATAAAAACATTTGTAATTATCAAAATCTTTATAAATCAGCCAAATTTTCAAAAATCATGCCTACACAATTAAAATATGCAAGAGACGGCACTATAACAAAAGAGATGAAGTATGTTGCCGAGCAGGAAAATGTTGATGCAGGATGGCTTAGGGATGAGATTTCTAAAGGCACTATAATAGTTCCTGCAAACATTAATCATACTAAACTGAAACCAATTGGAATCGGCAAGGGACTAAAGACAAAAATTAATGCGAATATCGGAGCTTCTAAAATAAGGGCGAGTGTTGGAGAGGAGTTAAAAAAATTGCAGTATGCAATAAAATACGGCGCTGACACTGCGATGGACCTGAGCACCGGTGGAAACTTAAATGTCATAAGGCAGACAATTATTGAAAATTCCCCCATACCGATTGGAACTGTTCCGACTTATCAGGCTGTTGAATCTGTAAATGGAAAATTGGAAAATCTCAAAGCAGAAGACTGGCTGGACGCAATTGAGCTGCAGGCAAAACAGGGAGTGGACTATATGACAATCCATGCCGGCATTTTGCAGAGAACTTTGCCTCTTGTTGAAGGAAGGATTACCGGAGTTGTTTCACGCGGAGGGGCAATTCTCGCAAGATGGATGCTCATGCATGATAAAGAAAATCCGCTTTACACTCAGTTCGAGCAGATTTGCGATATTTTTGAAAAATATGATGTAACTTTCTCGCTTGGAGATTCATTAAGGCCCGGGTGCCTGCACGACGCAACTGATGCAGCGCAGATTGAGGAATTGAAGATACTCGGAGATTTGACATTAAAAGCATGGAAAAGAGACTGCCAGGTTATGATTGAAGGTCCGGGCCACATTCCGCTGCATCAAATAAAATTAAATGTTGATTTGCAGAAAAAATATTGCCATAATGCGCCGTTTTATGTGCTTGGCCCTCTGGTTACCGACATTGCGCCGGGCTACGACCATATAACTTCTGCAATTGGCGCAGCTGTTGCCGGACAATATGGCGCGGATTATCTTTGTTATGTGACTCCTGCTGAACATTTGGGTTTGCCGGGGCCTGAAGAAGTCAAGCAGGGAATAATTGCTTACAAGATTGCAGCACACGCTGCCGATATTGCAAAAGGAATTCCTGGCGCAAGAGACAGAGATGATGAAATTTCAAAAGCAAGGTTTGATTTTGACTGGGAAAAACAGTTTGCACTGTCCCTTGATCCGGAAACTGCGCGAAAAATAAGAAGCGATTTGGGAACGGAGGCTGATTTCTGCTCGATGTGCGGGCCGGATTACTGCAGCATGCTGAACTTCCACAAGGCAATGAATGTCAAAACCTTCAACGATAAAAAAAGAGAAGACCGAGCCATGAAATTAAGGCAGATGGAAGA
>CAYHTH010000023.1:0-9672 GCA_964359525.1 uncultured Methanosarcinales archaeon
TTTTTTATATTGAATCATTCGGACAGCTAAGCTGCAAAGAGATTGTCAACAAGGCAATTGACATACTTGACGAGCAGCTTGATGAGTTCGTTGAAGAGCTCAAGAAGGCGAAGTAAATCCCTGATATTCACGCGGGGGTGGCAGAGCCTGGTCAAATGCGTAAGCTTGAGGTGCTTATCCCTTAGTGGGTGCGCGTGTTCGAATCACGTCCCCCGCATTTCAAATCAAAAACATTAACAAAAAAGTCCAATAACGAAAAATCATTAATAAATTAAAAATAATCAAAATTAATAAAATAAAAAATTAAATTCAATAACGAAAATGAAAAGAACCGGGCCAACAAACGTAATATTGCTTAAGCTTGTTGCAGAACTGAAGAAAAGAAGCAACGAGCAGGAAGCGGAAATATGGAGAAGAGTTGCTAATGACTTAGAAAGGCCTACACGACAGAGAAGAGTTGTCAATCTTTCAAGCATAAGCAGATACACAAAAGAAAATGAGATTATTGTTGTTCCGGGAAAAGTTCTTGGCTCGGGGGATTTAGAGCACAAATTGACAATCTCAGCATTCCAGTTTTCAGACGGAGCAAAAGAAAAAATTGAGAAAGCAGGATCAAAGATTGTTCCATTGCTTGAGTTAAGCAAGGATAATCCGAGCGGAAAAGGCATCAGGATCATAGGTTGAAAATGATAATAGACGCTAAAAATGTGGTGTTGGGAAGATTGAGCAGTTTTGCAGCTAAGCAGCTTTTATTGGGAGAAGAAGTTGATATTGTCAACTGCGAAGAGGCTGTTGTGAGCGGAAAAAAAGCTCCGATTATTGAGAATTATGTGCGAAGGGTAGACAGAAAAGCGCCTACAAAAGGGCCTTACCTTTACAGGAACCCTGCTTTTTTCGTCAAGAAAACAATAAGAGGCATGCTTCCATTCAAAAAGCCGAGAGGCCAGGAAGTTTACAGAAATGTAAAATGCCACATCGGAGTTCCTGAAGAGTTCAGGAATGAAAAATTCATGACAATAGAAAAAGCCAACGCAGGCAAATTGCAGTCAACAGATTATTTAAAAGTAAAAGACATCTGCAGGCAGATAGGGTGGAACAGATGAAGAACATTCACACATCAGGAAAAAGAAAATCAGCAATCGCGAGAGCGGTAGTAAAACAGGGAACCGGAATTATCAGATTGAACAGCGTTCCTATTGATTTGGTAGAGCCAAGAATGTCAAGATTAAAATTGATGGAGCCTTTGATACTTGCCGGGGATGTTGCCAACAAAGTAAATATTGATGTCAGCGTTATCGGCGGCGGAATATCATCGCAAGCAGAGGCTTCAAGGCTGGCGATTGCAAAAGCTTTAGTGGTTTACACGAAGAATGACAAATTGAGAGAAGTATTCCTGAATTATGACAGAAATCTTTTAGTTGCAGATGTTCGAAGGAAGGAACCATCAAAGCCGAACAGGCACGGGCAGGCAAGAAGCCATGTGCAAAAATCGTATCGTTAGGAGGTAAAAAATGATCATACCAATAAGGTGTTTCAGTTGCGGCAGGCCGATAGCACATTTGTATGAGAAATATACTGAGCGAGTCAGCAAAGGCGAAGAAAGAAAGAAAGTTTTGGATGAATTAGGACTGCAGAGATACTGCTGCAGGGCAATGTTCTTGGGCCACGTTGATTTGATTGATACAGCCGCGCAGTTCAAGAAATTTTAATGTTTATTTTTCTTTATACTTTTTGATAAGATGAAATTCATAATAGAGCACCTTGAGCCTGAACTTTTTGAATGGTGTTTAATTGAGTACGAGCATATTTCTAAGATTGTTGGAAAGAATGATTTAATTTTTACAAATATAAAGAATAAAAATGATGTTTCTAAATTAAAAAAATTTGGAAATGTTTTTGATGGTAGTTTTTCTGAATTAAATAATAAACTAAATTTCAATAAAAATAAAATCTGTATTTTATCCCAATATGCACAAAAAACTTTGGAAACAAATGATAAAAATAAGTTTGAATATTTTGTTTTTGGCGGAATTTTGGGCGACAAGCCGGCAAAAAGAAGAACTGAAGACATAATTAAAGAATTAAAGCAGAACAAAATAAAATTTGAAGAGAGAAATCTCAAAAGCGCGCAGATGCCTACTGACAATGCTGTTTATGCTTCAAAAAAGATTTTGGATGGCGCAAAATTAAATGAATTAAAATTCATTGATGAGGTTGAAATCCAGATTAATGATAATGAATCTGTCAGCCTGCCATTCAGATACATAATTGATGATAATAAATTAATTATTTCTGAGAAACTTGTTGAGCATTTGAGAAATAGGGAAGAATTCTAGTGTCTTTTTCAAAATCTTTAAAAAAGACATAGTAAAACTTATCATAATATGGTAGATTTAAGGGAGATTGCCAAGAAATGGCAGAAGAAGTGGGAAGAGAAGCAAATTTTCAAGGTTAAAGAAGATTCCAAAAAGAAAAAATTCTATTGTCTGGAAATGTATCCCTATCCGTCAGAAAAATTACATATGGGACATCTTCGCAATTATTCCATAGGCGATGCTTTGGCAAGATACAAAAGAATGCAGGGTTTTAATGTCCTTTATCCGATGGGCTATGATTCATTTGGATTGCCTGCTGAAAACGCTGCAATAAAGCACGGAATTGACCCGGAAAAATGGACTTTGACAAACATGAATACCATAAGGCAGCAGCAGAAAGAAATGGGGTTTAGTTATGACTGGGACAGGGAAGTTGCAAGCCTTCATGAATGGTATTATAAATGGAACCAGTGGATATTTTTGAAATTCTACGAGAAAGGACTGGCTTACAAGAAAAAAGCTGCAGTCAATTGGTGCCCGAGCTGCAATACTGTCTTGGCAAACGAGCAGGTTGGAGATGGAAAATGCTGGCGCTGCCATAATGAAGTTACTGAAATGTTTTTGGAGCAATGGTTCTTCAAGATTACAGATTATGCAGAGGAATTGCTAAATGACATTGAAAAACTGGAGCACTGGCCCGAAAGAGTCAAGACAATGCAGAAAAACTGGATTGGGAAAAGCTATGGTGTTGAGATATTTTTCAAGTTAAAAGATTCAAACAATGTTTTGCCTGCATTTACCACAAGGCCAGATACAATTTACAGCGTAACATTTATTGTGATTGCTCCGGAGCATCCTGCAGTTTTAGATTTAGTAAAAGGTACAAAATACGAGAAAGAAGCTATTGAAACAATCAAGAAAATAAAATCACAGACAAGGGCAGAAAGAACAGAGGGCAAAGACAAAATTGGCTGCTTTTTGGGAAAATATATTGTAAATCCAGTCAACAATGAAGAAATTCCAATCTATTTGGCAAATTTTGTGCTGATGGATTATGGCACTGGAATTGTCATGGCTGATGCGCATGATGAAAGGGATTTTGGGTTTGCAAGAAAATATGATATTCCGTTAAAATTTGTTATTTCTCCTGATGGAAAACAAATTGATGCAAATAAAGCAGACAAAGCATTAATTGAAGACGGAATTTTGTTTAATTCTGGGAAATTTTCCGGAATGAGAAATCGCGATGCGATTGAGCCAATTTCAAAATGGATGGAGGAAAATAAATTCGGAAAGAGAACTGTTAATTTCAAATTAAGAGATTGGCTGATTTCCCGGCAGCGATATTGGGGAACGCCAATTCCAATGATTTATTGCGGGAAATGCGGCATGGTTCCGGTTCCTTTGGAAGAATTGCCGGTAAAACTTCCAAAGCCAGAGAAATGTAAATTTACAGGGCAGGGGAATCCGTTAGAGACATGCAAAGAATTTGCCGAGACAAAATGCCCGAAATGCCATGGAAAAGCAAAAAGAGACACAGACACTATGGATACTTTTGTCGACAGCTCATGGTATTTCATGAGATATTGCTCCCCAAGATTTGAAAAAAGCCCGTTCGACAAGGAAGCTGTTGGATACTGGATGCCGGTTGACCAGTACATTGGCGGCATAGAGCACGCTATTTTGCATTTGCTGTACGCAAGATTTTTTACAAAAGCTTTGAGGGATTTGGGATTAGTTACAGCTGATGAGCCTTTTGCGAGATTATTGACGCAAGGAATGGTGATAAAAGACGGCGCAAAGATGTCAAAATCAATTGGAAATGTGGTTGACCCTGCGGAAATTTACAACAGATATGGCCCGGACACTGCAAGGCTGTTTATTTTATTTGCTGCTTTGCCTGAAAAAGAATTGGACTGGAATGATAAAGGGGTCAATAGCGCATTCAGATTTTTGAATAAAGTGTACAATTTGGCTGAAGAAAATCTTGAAAATATTTCATTGAAGCACCATGACGAGCATAAATTAAGCAATCAGGACAAATATGTTTTGAGCAAAATGCATTTAACAATTAAAAATGTAACACAACATTTTGAAAGGTTTGAATTCAGCCTGGCAATAGGAAAAATAATGGAATTTGTTGATGTTTTGCAAAAATATAAAGAATCAAATAAAGAAGTTTTTGGAGAAGCCGTAAAGAATTTGATTTTTATGATGCAGCCATTCACTCCTCATTTGAGCGAAGAAATCTGGCACATAATTAAGGGAGGGGGCTTTGCGTCTCTGCAGAAATGGCCAATCTATGACGAAAACAAGATTGACAAAAAAGCTGAGGCATTGGAACTTTTGACTGTTAACACAAGAAAAGATATTATGGAAATTTTAAGGTTGGCTGAGATAACAAAACCAAAAAAGATTACGTTGTTTGTTGCAGAGAAATGGAAATATGATTTCATGTCAAAATTGAAGGAAGAAATGCAAAATACAAGAAATGCCGGTGAATTAATCAAAAAAATAATGTCTTCTGATTTAAGAATTTACGGGCAGGAGATAACAAAACTTATTCCAAGATTGTTGAACGATCCGACAAAAATTCCGGAAGCCGTTTTGGGACAAGAAAGTGAGTTTCATACACTGAACAATGCTTCAGAAAATTATGAAAAGGAAATCGAGTGCAATGTTGAAGTGATTGTGGCAGAGAACTCAAAAGAAGCAAAAGCAAAACAGGCATTGCCTGGTAAAGCTGCAATTTTGGTTGAATGATTATCTTTTTCTTTTTATGGAATAATTATTTTTTTCTTTTTATGGAATTCTCGTATTCTCTTACTAAGGCGCCGGGCTTGTAGTTAAAAGCATCTTTTATTTTACCCCAAACTGTTCCAGTATGCTGCCTTATCTTAGTTTTCTCAAGCCTCTCCAGCCAAGATTCTTCCCTCACCTCAACAAAATGAGATGCCATTAAAGATAATGCATATAAAGCTATCCCTACTCCGGTAAATAAATAGATTACAGTGAAAAATTTACCAAGATCGGTAACAGGATGAAGGTCCCCATAACCAACAGTAGTTATTGTAGAAGCTGAAAAATAGACTGAATCCAGATAAGACCATTTCTCCACATAATGGTAGAAAGTAGCTCCTCCAAATAAGACAAGCATTAGCATTATCATCACATAAATAATCCTTCTGTGGTAAGCCTGATGCTCCTCGTGGCTCATCTTGACAAGGTCCTCTTTTTTCATGAATTTAATTATTTGGCAACTATATTTAAATGTGTCGAAAAATGTTGTGAAAGTAAAGTTAATAAACAAAAGGATTCAACAAAATAATGAAATCCAATAAAATCAAAAATTATAAAAATAAAATTTAAAATCAATAAAATGAACATAATTGTTTTAGGCGCTGGGGCAATTGGAAGCTTTTACGGGGCAAAATTATCAAAATTAAATAATATTATATTAATCGCTAAAAAAGAGCATGCTGTTAAAATAAATAAAAATGGCCTGAAGATGACGGGGCTTGAAGAAGGAATCTTCAAGATAAAAGCAGATACGGAAATAAGGGAAATCAAAGAAAACACATTAATATTGTTGACAACAAAATCTTATGACAGCGAGAAATCAATAAATAATATTAAAAATAAATTAAGAAAAGATACAATAATAATTTGCCTGCAGAATGGGCTGTACAGCGAAGATATTGCCAAAAAAATTGTTGGAAATAAATGCATGGTCTTGAGGGCGATAACAAATTTCGGGGCTATTTTTCTTGAGCCGGGCGCTGTAGGATACAAAAACTATAGCTATACTTCAATAGAAAAAAGCGGCAAGAGCAAGCAGATTGCTGATAATTTTTCAAAATGCGGATTGAATGCTTACGCAAGCAAAGACATCAAATATGACATGTGGAAAAAGGTTGTTTTCAACTGTGTTTTGAATCCAGTTACAGCTATTTTGAGAATAAAAAATGACGGAATAACAGATGAAAAATTAAATCCTTTGAAGAAGCTGATTGCAGATGAGTGTGCAGAAGTGGCAGAAAAAGACGGCATAAAATTCGGTTTTGATTTTGTTGAAACAATAAACAGGGAATTCAAAGGCTCGCAGAATGTTTCTTCGATGCAGCAGGATTTAACAAAAGGAAAAATCACGGAGATTGATTATTTGAATGGTGCGATTGCAAAACTTGGGAAAAAATATGGGATTAAATGCCCGGTAAATGAAGCGCTGGCTGAAATAATAAAACAGATGGAAAATAAGAATCAGATGCAAATATTTAAATAGAAAATTTAACTCATGATCCTATATGAAATTAGACAAAGTTTTGGTGGTTTATACTCATCCGGCTTATGGAATCTATAAATCTACTTTAGATAAGGTAAAGAAAACATTGAAAAAATATAGAATCGATTATAATCTTGCTGACAGGGATAAGCTGAAATATGATCAGTTTCAGAACAGGGACCTGATAATAGCTGTTGGAGGGGACGGGACTTTTCTAAGGGCTGCACAATTTGTTGGTGCCCAGCTAATGTTTGGCGTGAATGCTGATGTGAGCAGCAAAGAAGGATTTTTCATGAGCTCTGATAAAAATGATTTTGAATCAATATTAAAAGAAATCCTGCACAATAAGATAAACATAAAAAAATTCCCGAGATTAGAGACATTTATTAATAACAAAAAGATAGAGACGCTGGCATTAAACGAATTGTTTATAGGGCCAAAGAGGGCTTACCATGCTGCAAAGTATATTTTAGAATTCGACGGAAAAAAAGAGCGGCAGAAAAGCAGCGGAGTTCTTGTAACAACGCCAGCAGGAAGCTATGCATGGGCAAAAGCCTGCGGGATAAAAACAATTCACCTTGACTCAGAAAATTTCCAGTTTGTTGTGAGGGAGCCTTATGAAGGAAAGGTTTTCAATAACTACAGATTAAAAAATGGAATACTAAAGCCAAATCAAAAAATAAAAATTCTTTCTGAAATGCTCGATGGAATTATTGTAGCAGATTCTGTCGGAATGGAGCATTCTTTCAAAAATGGAAGCAAAGCAGCCGTGAAGTTATCAAAAAACAGGCTGAACGTGGTATGGCACAAAGAATGAAAATCAAAGATATCGGGGGTGAATTTGGATTAATTGACCGAATCAATAGAGGAATTAAACTATTTTCCAAAGGTGTTATTTCTGGAATTGGTGATGATGCCGCTGTTTTGAAATATGATAAAAATAGTTATATGCTTTTAACAACTGACATGCTTGTTGAGAATGACCATTTCTCTTTGAAATTTTCCACTCCAATGCAGATTGGGATGAAAGCCGTCGAACAGAATGTAAGTGATATAGCTGCAATGGGCGGCATTCCAAAATTTGCTGTGATATCGATTGCCTTGCCGAATGATATTGATGCCGAGTTTGTTGACGGATTATACAAAGGAATAAACAAAAAAGCAAAAGAATACAAGATTAGTATTGTTGGAGGAAATATAACCCATTCAAGAGAAATTGTTATAAACATTTCATTGATTGGCTTTGTTGAGAAAAAATTTCTTGCCCTGAGAAGCGGCGCTGAAATTGGTGATTTAATTTTCTGTTCGGGCGATGTTGGAAAATCAACAGCAGGGCTGGAATTATTACGCCACAACAAAAAAGGAAAATCCATAGAACCGCATTTAGAGCCGAAATCCCGTCTTGATTTGGCAAGAAAATTGGTTAAAACCGGCATTAATTCCATGATTGATGTAAGCGACGGAGTTGCTTCTGAGGTAAAGCATATTTGCGATGAATCAAAAGTTGGGGCTGTTATTTATGCTGATAAAATTCCAATTTCAAAAAATACGATTTTTGATTCTAGAAAAATCGGCAAAGATGCCGTTGATTTTGCGCTTTACGGAGGAGAGGATTTTGAACTTGTTTTTACCGCAAACAAGAATAAATTAAAACAATTAAAAAAATTTGATGTGAAAGTGATTGGAAATATTGTTGATAAAAAATTTGGGATAAAATTAATTAAGAATAATAAAAAAATAAGCATCGAAAGCGGGTTTGATCATTTCAGAAGAATCAAAGTTTAAAATCCCAATACTCGCAGAGATTTAATTTTAATTTTTTCATTCTATTATTAAATTCCCTCTCAACAGCTACTGATGAGGTGGTTCTTTGCTCATGAAATTCTAATTTTGCTTTCTGATTATTAATTCCCATCAAGAATGCTGAAACGCAATGCGGCAGAACATTGACATTATATCCTCCTTCAAGGCATGCAAAAATATTTTTGAAATTGTCTGATAATAATTTTCCGATTTCATAGTATGAATTTTCAGTCAGATTTAATCGGAGCAAAGGATCGTCTTTATGGGCGTCAAATCCTGTTGAGACTGCAACAACATCAGGATTAAACTGCTGCTTGATTGTTGGAATCATCTTTGACAATGTTGAAATAAATATATCATCACCAGTGTAATGAGGCATCGGAACATTTATGGTTAAATATTTTCCATCTGCTTCCCCGATTTCATCAACCCAGCCTGTGCCTGGAAATGCCGGAAACTGGTGTGCTGAAAGGTAAAGAACTTTATCTTCACGATAGAAAATATCCTGAGTGCCATTTCCATGATGGCCGTCAAAATCTATTATGAAAACTTTTTTTCCACGCTCATTTAGCCACCTTGTGGCGATTGCAATGTTGTTAAACAAGCAGAAACCCATTGCCCTTTTTGCAGTTGCATGGTGGCCCGGCGGCCTGACTAAAGCAAAATTGTTTTGCTTTGCCGCCATTATAGAAGCTTCAACTGCGCGGCATGCAACATCATAGCTGTATTTGTTTGTGTAAGTATCAGAATCCAGATTTATTTCTTTTTGGCTTGCGTTTTTTATTAGTTCAATGTAATCTTTATCGTAAATTAATTTAAGATATTTTTCTCCACTTTCTACTTTTGTTTCTTCCAAATCTCCAAAAGAAATCAGCCTTTCAGGCCTCTCCGGATGATTTTTTGCCTTGTGCCTTAAAAAAATTTTGTTGTAGATTAAATCCATTTTGAAAACCTAAGTAATAAAGTAGGAGGACGCGCCTGAGAATGGGCAAGAGCCATTGCAAGTGGCTACCTTGCCTCAAGCTCCACTCTGTTGTCCATTAACACCGCTGCCTAAGATTACCGCTGCCTTAGGTGCGCTTTGGGCGCATTTCCTTCCAGACCTGACGGATTTTCAAAAACAACAGTTCAACGGGACAGAGCTTCGACGCCAAAAGCAAGACCAGATTGCAACAACCCAAGCCGCTTCCCAGACCTCACCGCGCCTGAAGCACATCTGCGCTGACAGGAGAGTGCTGACCTCCCGGCAAAGTCCTCCCGAATACAAGAATG
>CAYHTH010000024.1:0-9519 GCA_964359525.1 uncultured Methanosarcinales archaeon
AAAATTAAATTATTTTTTGGTGGATTTGATGAAAACCGGATACAGAGTCTATGACTGCATGACTACCAATCCCATTTCTGTTTCTTCTGATACAAATTTGCAGGAATGCGCTAAAGTGATGGCAAAAAATCACGTCGGCGCTTTAGTCATAAAAGACAACCACAAATCAAGAGGCGTGATAACCGAGCAGGATATTGTCAGGAAAGTCATTGCTAAAGGAATCAATCCGTTTACGAAAAAAGTAAAAGATTTCATGGCGAAAAAACTTCTTACAATTTCTCCAAATGATGATATTTACGAGGCCCTGATAAAAATGAGAGACTCAAACATAAGGCACCTTCCTGTTGTTGATAAAGGGGCTATGGTTGGATTGCTGACATTAAAGGATATTTTGAAGATTGAGCCTTCGTTATTCGACCTTCTTGTTGAAAAATTTGAAATAAGGGAAGAAAAGCGCAAGCCAATTGACAGAATTATCCAAACCGAAGCAATCTGCCAGAACTGCGGAGCTTATTCTGAAGAAATAAGGAAAGTTAAAGGGATGCTATTGTGCGAAAGATGCGAGAAGGAGCAGAGTTAAAACCACAATCTTTAAATAACAATTTATTCCCAATTTTAACACACGGGTACACCCATTTTTCTCAAAAACGGCTTTTCTGACCAAAAATGTATACTACAAACACAATCTTTATATACCTGAGATTATCCATAATTTTTTTAGCATGGAGTTTAAAAACAGGGATATAATATCAATCAACGATTTCTCAAAGGAAGAGCTCTTGTACATTCTCAAGGTTGTTAAGCAGATGGAGCTTAAGCCAAACAGCAACCTGCTGAAAGGAAAAATCCTGGCAACACTGTTTTTCGAGCCTTCAACAAGAACAAGATTAAGCTTTACATCATCAATGAAGCAATTATCCGGGCAAGTGATTGGTTTCTCAAATGCGAACGTTACTTCCACCCAGAAAGGGGAATCCTTGTGGGATACAATTAAGATGATACAGCAGTATGCTGATGTTATTGTTATAAGGCACCCTCTTGAAGGCTCTGCAAGGCTCGCAGCAGAAGCCGCATCCGTTCCGGTAGTAAACGGCGGCGATGGAAGCAACCAGCACCCGACTCAAACCATTTTGGATATGTACACAATTCAAAAAACAAAAGGAAAGCTTGAAGGGCTTCACGTCGGCTTTGTAGGCGACTTAAAATACGGCAGAACGGTTCATTCTCTTGTGATGGCATTGTCGCATTTCAATCCAACTTTTTACTTCATAGCCCCTGACGAGCTTCAGATTCCTGAAAACTATCTTGACGAATTGTTCCAGAAAAAAATAAAATATTACAAGACGAGCGACTTAAGCAGGTTCAGCAAGGAGATTGATGTTCTGTACGTCACAAGAATCCAAAAAGAAAGATTTCCTGACCCTGTCGAATACGAAAAATTCAAGGATGTCTATAAAATTGATGAAGCATTTCTGCAGCATGTTAAAAAAGACCTCAAGATAATGCATCCTCTTCCAAGAGTTGGAGAGATAGACAAAAGTGTGGATAGTACGCCGCATGCAGCATATTTTGAGCAGGCAGCAAACGGAATTCCTGTAAGAAAAGCACTGCTTGCCCTAGTGCTGGGAAAAATAAAATAAACATGGCAAAGCATAAGAAAGGAAAAAAACGGGGAAAAGGAAGTCAGAGGATAAAGGCGAAGAAGGTAGATCCATCCGTGCCTTCGGTCGAAAAGAAAAAAGAGCTAAGCATCAGCGCAATCAAGGAAGGAACCGTGCTTGACCACATACCTGAAGATGCAACTTTCAAAGTCGCTGAAATACTCCATCTTGGCCATCACAACGGGACAGTTTCAGTTGCTGCAAATTTGAACAGCAAAAGCATGGGGAAAAAAGGAATCATAAAAATTGAAGGCAAATTCCTGACGCAGGATGAAGTAAATAAAATTGCGATTGTCGCTCCTGACGCTACTGTTAATATAATAAAAAATTATGAAGTGAAAGAAAAAATAAAAGTCAAATCTCCCGATGTTGTGGATAATGTAGTCAAATGCTCCAACCCGGTGTGCATGACAAACAATGAGCAGATTAATACCAAGTTTTACGTCGTCAAGAAGGACCCTCTCAAAATCAGATGCCACTATTGCGAAAGATACATGGGGAAAGATGATTTAGAGATAGTATGAGTAGGGTGCTCAATCAAATTTACTATTTGCAAGGGGGTGGGAACGGATTGGGACACAGCAAGAGCCAAAAGATTGTATTCCCCCTTAATATTTTCAAAAATAAATTCAAATTCACAAAAATTAAAATGCTACAAACAAAGCTCTGCAATCTAAATCTAAAAAACCCCACAATTCTTGCTTCCGGAATTCTTGGCGTGACAAAAGAAAGTGTTGGCAGAATTGGAAAATCAGGAGCAGGCGCTGTAACGCTCAAATCGCTTTGCCACGAAGAGAGAATGGGAAGTAAAAATCCAACAATGTTTGGCTATGAAAATGTTTTTCTCAATGCCGTTGGTTTGCCAGGGCAGGGAATAGATTCTGCAATGAAAGAGTTTGTACGCCTTGATAACCTAGGCGTGCCTGTTATCGGAAGCATTTACGGCTACAGAATAGAACAATTTGGAGATGTTGCAAAAAAAATGGCCTCGCTCAGGCCAGCGATGATTGAAGTGGACATTTCATGCCCTCACATGGATTACGGCAAGCCGTATTACGCTGACCCTGAATTGACGGCAAAAGTGACACAGGCTGTAAAGCAGAATGCCGGAAAAATTCCGGTCAGCATTAAACTCAGCCCAAATGTTTATGACATAAAAGAAATTGCGCACGCTGCGGAAAAAGCAGGAGCTGACGCAATAACCGCAATCAACACAGCAACCGGAATGGCTATTGATGTTGACGCACGAAAACCAATCCTTGCAAATAAAACTGGAGGGATTTCTGGCCCTGCATTAAAGCCAATTGCTGTAAGGTGTGTTTATGAAATTTATGAAACCGTCAAAATTCCTATAATCGGAACAGGCGGAATAACGTACGGCAAAGATGCTGTTGAAATGATAATGGCCGGCGCAACTGCTGTCGGAATAGGAACTGGAATTTATTATCGTGGGATTGACGTTTTCAAAAAAGTCTGTGATGAAATGGAACGGTGGATGAAAAAAAATAAAGTAAAAAATTTGGACGAGATAAGAGGATGCGCGCATGGATGAATGTTGCAGAACCGAAATTCCAAAACTATTGGAAGTAAGTGATGTAGTAAAAGAAGGCAAAGGGCAAACATCTTTTTTCTTTGAGCATCATTTAGATTGCAAGCCCGGACAATTTATTATGGTGTGGCTTCCTGGATTTGATGAAAAGCCAATGGCAGTTTCATATTTAAGCAAAAATAAGTTTGCTTTCACATCGCAGGCAATTGGAAAATTTACAACCGCTCTTGAAAATGTTAAAAAAAGGGATAAGCTTGGGATTCGTGGCCCGTACGGAAATTCTTTTTCGATTAAAAGCAATGCGTGTGTTGTTGCAGGCGGTGTTGGGTTAAGCTCTGTTTCGACTCTGATTGATTCATTAAAAAACCCGATACTAATATACGGCGCAAGAAGCAAGGAACATTTGATTTACCTAAAAAGATATAAAAATAAAAACATGAATATAACAACTGACGACGGAAGTTTTGGCAGAAAAGGATTCACAACGGACATTCTTGAAGAAGTGTTAAGCAAAAATAAAAAGATAAAAATTGTCCAGACCTGCGGTCCCGAAGTAATGATGAAGAAAATTTTGGATATATGCCTCAAGCATAAGGTTGAATGTGAAGCATCAGTTGAACGATACATGTCCTGCGGTTTCGGAATCTGCGGAAAATGCATGGTAAATGACAAGATTGTTTGCATTGACGGGCCGATATTCAATTCAAAGCAGCTAAATCAAATGTCAGAATTTGGTAATACTGCAAGACTAAAAAGCGGAAGAAAAGTTAGTTTGAAGGACTATCATTTAATCCACTCTTAATTAATTCAAATAAAAAATCAAAATTTAAAATGTCAATTTTACTCAAAAACTGCAGGATACTTGTAAACGATAAAGTCTATTCTAAAAATATTCTTATAAAAAAAGATAAAATTGCGAAAATTACTAACAAAGAGCCAAAAGCGGATAATATAATTGATGTAAAAAATAATTTTGTGCTGCCTGGTTTGATTGATGTGCATGTTCATTTCAGGGAGCCGGGATTGACGCACAAAGAAGATTTTTTGACTGGAAGCATGGCTGCTGCAAAAGGCGGAATTACAACAATTCTTGATATGCCAAACACGATTCCTCCGACAACGACTCTTGATGCTCTGGACGAAAAAAGAGTATTGGCAAAAAAAAGTGTAGTAAATTACGGATTTAATTTTGGCGCAACTTTGAATAATATTGCTGACATAAAAAAAGTGAAAAACATTGCTGCTGTAAAATTATACATGGATATAACGACTGGTTCCATGAAAGTTGATGATTATGATGCGATAACAGATATATTCAAAATATCAAAATTGACAATTATTCATGCTGAAGATATAAATATTAAAACTGCAGTCGATATTTTCATAAAAAACAAAATAAAAAATAAATTGCACATTGCGCATGTCAGTTCTGAAAAAGAATTGATGTATGCTAAAAATAATTCAATTAAAAATCAGGTTAGTGTTGAAGTAACTCCCCACCACCTTTTCATGAATCAAAATGACCTGCAGCATCTTGGGGCTTTTGCTGAGATGAAGCCAAGGCTGAAAACAGAAGCTGACCAAAAAGCATTATGGGATGGAATAAAAAATGGATTGGTTGATGTTATAGCGACTGACCATGCGCCTCACCTGCTGGAAGAAAAAGAGCAGGCTAATTATCCATTTGGAGTTCCAGGAGTAGAAACAATGCTTCCGCTGCTGCTCGACGCTTTCAATAAAAATATGATTGATTTGAAAACAATAACAAAATTATGCTGCGAGAATCCTGCAAAAATGTTTAAGATAAAAAATAAGGGGCTGCTTAAAGAAGGATACGATGCTGACTTGGTTATCGTGGATTTGGATAAGAGGCAGGCTGTCAGAAATGAAGACTTACTGACAAAATGCAAATGGTCCCCTTGGGATGGGAAAATATTAAAAGGCTGGCCTGTAACAACAATTGTAAACGGAAACCTTGTTTATGATAACGGACAAATAAATGATATAAAGGCTAAAGAGGTGCAATATGCCAGATAAAGTCTCGGAAATTTTGCTGAATCTTAATGCCGTTATACTGAGAACTAAACCGCCGTTTAGATGGGTTTCAGGTATTTTGTCTCCTATTTATACTGACAACAGGCTACTCATGAGTTATCCTAAGGAAAGAGAATTTATTGTTAATTCTTTCATAAAATTAATTAAAGCAAATAAAATAAAAGTGGATGGTTTTGCAGGCACCGCAACAGCAGGCATTCCTTGGGCTGCGTGGATTGCGCAAAAAATGAAAAAGCCCATGATTTTTGTCAGGAGCGAGTTGAAAGACCACGGCAAGGAAAATAAAACAGAAGGGATAATTGAGCAAGGCAAAACTTATGTTGTAGTTGAGGATTTGATAAGCACCGGAGGCAGCTCGTTGAATACAACAAATGCAGTCCGGGAAAAAGGAGGAATTGTTGAGCACTGCATTGCTATCTTTACTTACGAGCTTGAAAAATCAAAAAGCAATTTTGACAGCGTGAATGTTAAATTAAATACACTGACAAACTTCACAAATTTAATTAAAACTGCAGTGCAGAAAAAATTCATCGGAAGAGACCAATTGGCGCACATAATGGATTGGAAGAAAAATCCTGAAGGGTGGGTTGAATTATAAAATTCAATAAGATAAACTTAACTAACTTAAAAATTTAAATTAAAAAATAAATTCAAAATGCCAATAATAAAACTGAAAAAATCAATAATACCGAGCTGTGATGTTGACAGTTTGGAGAAACTGGATAAATTAGTCAAAGCAACCTGCAATGTCAGGGGAGTTGGAGCTTACAAGATTGGTTTTGAATTAGTGATTCCATTCGGAATGGAAAAAGTTGTCAAGGCAATAAGAAAACACACAAAATTGCCGATTATATATGACCATCAAAAAGCTGGAACGGATATTCCGGACATGGGAATGAAGTTCATGAGTGCGTGCAAAGGCGCTGATGCAGTTATTTTATTTCCTCAGGCAGGCCCTGAAACAGAAGCCGCCTGGATTAAAGCGGCGCAGCAGGCAAAGATGAATGTAATAATTGGCGGAGAAATGACCCATAAAGGATATTTGAAAAATGAGAATGGTTTCATAGATGACAATGCCCCCAAACGAATGTATGAAATTGCAGCTTCTCTTGGGGTAACTGATTTTGTTGTCCCTGGCAACAGGCCAGATAGATGTTTAG
The DNA here is from genome assembly GCA_964359525.1 of uncultured Methanosarcinales archaeon. GTDB lineage: Archaea > Nanobdellota > Nanobdellia > Woesearchaeales > GW2011-AR4. The sequence goes on from CAYHTH010000024.1 coordinate 6,426, forward strand.
AATATAATGAATTGATAAAGAAGAAAGTTAAAAACCCTGTTTATTATTCTCCTGGGTTAATAACCCAGGGCGGCAGCATAAGTGAATTAGCCAAAAAACTTGATTCCTGGCATGCAATTGTTGGAAGGGCAATTTATGAGGCGCAGGATATGAAAAAAGCTGCTGAAGAATTTGCAAAAAGCTTATAAATTTTGAAAATATAACATTTTTGATGGTTGAATACATTAATATTTTAAATAAAAAATTATTGTTTGGCATTATCATCCTTATTTTTATTATTGGCTGCGCTCAGCAGCAAAAACAGGAAGATCAAATAATAAATCAGCAAAACGAGGTGAGCAATATGCAACTAACAAGTTCCGCATTTCAGCATAACTCCATCATGCCTTCTGAATTTACCTGCGATGGGGAGAATATAAATCCCCCATTAAGCATAATTGATGTTCCTGCAAATGCAAAAAGTTTAGTGCTTATAGTTGACGACCCTGATGCGCCTGCTGGCACTTGGGACCACTGGGTTGTGTTTAATATGCTTCCGTCTACAAAACAAATAGGCAAAAACTCGCAGCCACAAGGAGTAGCTGGAAAAAACAGCGGCGGCAGAAATAATTATCAAGGCCCATGCCCTCCAAGTGGAACTCACAGGTATTTCTTTAAGCTGTATGCTTTGGATGCAACACTCAATCTTCCGGAGGGATCTGGTAAGAAACAGGTTGAATCAGCGATGCAGGGACACATTCTGGCAAAAACGGAATTGATTGGATTGTATAAGAGAAAATAGTTTCTACAATCAATAATATTAAAAACACTTCTTAATTTTGTTATTATGCGGGCTCGTGGTCTAACGGCTATGACGCCGCCTTCGCAAGGCGGAGACTTCGGGTTCAAAGTTGCGTAGTGAGCAATGCTACGCATTGCAAGTCCCGACGAGTCCATATGGTAATTTGCAAATCCGGCTATGACCCACAGGAAGACAGCATTCTTCTTGAAAAATGGGTCAGGCAGTATGCTAAAGGGAAAGTGCTAGATATAGGAACAGGCTCCGGGATACAGGCAATTGCCGCAGCCTTAAATCCGGGCGTAAAATCCGTCTTAGCTGCAGACATACAAAAAAGAGTCATAGATTATTGCAGAAAAAATATAAAAAACAGAAAAATAAAATTCACACAGTCAGATTTGTTTTCGAAAGTGAAAGGAAAATTTGACACGATTTCTTTCAATCCGCCTTATCTTCCTCAGGAATTGCAGGTAAAAGACCTGACTCTTGAAGGAGGAAAAAAAGGATATGAAGTTATTGAAAGATTCATGAATGATGTAAGTGAATTTCTAAATCCTGACGGGATTATTCTGATGATTTTCTCTTCGCTGACAAAAAAAGAAAAAGTTGAGGAATTCATAAAAAACAACTTGCTGGATTTCAAAGAATTAGAAAAAATGCACATTTTCTTCGAGGACATTTATGTTTATATGCTGGTAAAAAATGATTTATTGAAAAAATTGGAAAATGATGGAATTAAAAGAATAAAGTATTTTGCAAAAGGGCACAGGGGATTTTTATTCACCGGAGATTATAAATCAAAAAAAGTTGTAATAAAGGCCAAGAATCCTTCAAGCATGGCTTTCGGAAGAATTGAAAATGAATCAAAATGGCTTCAGAAATTAAACAGGCACGGAATTGGTCCAAAATTGTTGCATTCCAATAAAGAATATTTTGTTTATGAGTTTATTGACGGTGATTTTATTATAGATTACATAAAAAAATCAAATAAAACTAATATTAGGAAAATACTGGAATCTGTTTTTATTCAAATGTATAAGCTCGATAAAATGAAAGTGGACAAAGAAGAAATGAATCATCCCCTGAAGCACGTGATAATAGCCAAAAATAAGCCTTATCTTATTGATTTTGAAAGGGCGCGTTACACAAATGACCCAAAAAATGTGACCCAGTTCTGCCAGTTTGTGACGGGCGGATACACAACCACTCTTTTGTCTGAAAAAGGAATAAATCTGAACAAAAACGAAGTTATAGAACTGGCAAAGATTTATAAGAGCCGCATGTCCACTGGAAATTTAAAAAAAATAATTAATCTGATATGAAAGTTATCGCAAACTCGAAGTAAAAGAATAATTTTATTTTTATGTCTTCAAGTTTGCGGAATTAAAAATTTACATGAAAATGAGAGGTATTCCCTATGAAATTTTTAATTAAAAAAAATCATTTTTATTTTGGAATAATTGTTTTGATTTTAATAATTACATTAGCTGTGTATTTTAACCCATTTAAACATAAGCAAGTGCAGGCAGGACAGCAAACAACCCAAGTAAATCCCTCCTGGTCGGTCGATAAAAACGGCTATTTGTACTATCCTGAAGACAGGGGGCCGGTTGAATTCTCAAGGTCAAATTACAGCGAAAATGGTTCTATAGCTGTCAACAAGATAATTTACAAGAGCAGGGGAGCTAACATTTATGGATTTTTAGTGCTGCCAAAAATGGCTGTAAATACCATGCCGGGCGCTGTTCTTTTGCCGGGTGCTGGCGTTTCAAAAGAAAGTGAGCTAAATCTTGCTGAAGAGATTTCGCAATTGGGGATGGCGGTTTTGACTATAGACTCAAGAGGGGTGGGTGAAACAGGAGGTAACTTCCCCAGCTTAGATGAGGATTATGCAAGCTTTTTGCAGTCCAAAGAGCCCGTACAGCATTTGATAGTTTATGATGCTTTAAGGGGATTTGACTTATTGCGGAGCGCGCCATTCATCGATAAAAACAGAGTTATCATCGCTGGCGAGAGTTTTGGGGGAAGAGTTGCAATAATCGCCACTGCAATTGATAAAAATGTTGAAGGTACCCTTGTTATAAGCACGGCAGGCTTCCATTTTCCCGGCGGAAACGACACAAGCAAAGACATGTTTGTTAAATCAATCGATTCAGACCATTATATTGATGACCTCACGCCCAGAAAGCTGGTTATGATTCATAATTATAATGACAAGAACGTACTTGTAAGCTCGGCAGCAACTTCATACTCTATTGCCCAGGAACCCAAAGGTTTCCTTGTTGTTAATGATACAACCTGCAATCACGGCTATTG
>CAYHTH010000025.1:0-9211 GCA_964359525.1 uncultured Methanosarcinales archaeon
ATTTGAGAAAAAGTATTTTAATTGAAAATTTGATTTAAGATTTATCAACCTCACCTATATCTAAAATATTTATATTAAGTTAACAAAAAAATTACTGAGAATTCTGATTTAGGTTTTTGTAATAGTCTATTAGTTTGGTTGGCATCTTAACCTTATTATGTATCTAAAATCTGTTACACCAAAAAAAACAAATTTCAACTCTTTTCCACAACCTTTATAAATCACATACTATTCCCTAGGACTATAAATTACGTGTTTAATTTCGAAGTTAAACATATACAAAAACAAGCCTGAAAAGACTGCCTTTTCAGTACAGTTGAAAACTGTTTTCTACAAAAGGCATTCATTAAAAGGTTTTTTTGCATTGAATAAATGCATAGACAAATTAGTCTGTGCCGTATTAAAAAATAAAATGCCAAGAACAAGGTCACCGAGAGCAGGAAGCATGCAGTTTTGGCCGAGGGCCAGGTCTAGTACTGAGACTGCCAGAATAAGGCACTGGCCAAGCAACAAAGAAGCAAAACTACTTGGTTTTGCAGGCTATAAAGTCGGTATGTCACACGTTATGATTACCGACAATCGGCAGACTTCACTGACAAAAGGCACAGAAATTTTCTGTCCGACAACAGTCATTGAGTGCCCGCCGCTTCAGGCAATTTCTATAAGATTTTATAAAAAATTTCGTGATGATTCTCGTCTTGTTTCTGAGTTGTACGCTAATTCTCTTGATAAGGAGCTTGGAAGAAGAATAAACCTTCCAGTCAAAAAAGGAAAAGAAGCAACCGATTTTGATTTTGTAAGATTAATGTGTGCAACCCAGCCAAAATTAACCGGCTTTGGCAAAAAAAGGCCTGAAGTTTTTGAAGTTGCACTGGGCGGAAACAAAGAGCAGCAATTAGCTTATGCAAAAGAAAAGTTAGGAAAAGAAATAAGTGTTGCAGAAGTTTTTAAGGAAGGTCAGCAGCTTGATATTCATTCAGTTACAAGAGGAAGAGGATTTCAAGGGCCTGTTCGAAGATTTGGAGTTACATTAAGGCATCACAAATCGGAAAAAAGCAGGCGTAATCCGGGGTCTTTAGGTGCATGGCGTGCCCAGGGCCATTTAATGTGGAGGACCGCACACGCAGGAAAGATGGGATATCATTTAAGAACAGAGTACAATAAATGGGTTTTAAAAATCGGAAACAAAGCAGAGGAAGTTAATGTCAAAGGGGGATTTTTGCATTACGGTCTTGTAAAAAATTCATACATTCTTGTTAAAGGCTCTTTAGGCGGCGCGCAAAAAAGATTAATTAGATTAACAGAGGCCATTAAGCCAAAAAAAGGAGTTCCAAGCGCGCCGCAAATAACTTACACTAGCTTGGAATCAAAACAGGGAAGATAAAATTTTTGTTATTAAAATAATAAATTAAATAAAAACCAATTAACAATAAAACAATACAAAAAATAATCATCAGCGAAAACAAAACTTTACCAATAATTAAGAAAAATAAAAGTTCACAAAAAATAAAAAAACAAAATGAAACTTGACATTTTAGATTCAACGAAAAACAAGATAGGAGAAATAAAACTGCCGGTGCAATTTGCAGAAGATGTAAGGCCGGACTTAATACTAAGAGCCGTGTTGGCCATCCAAAGCCATAAAAGGCAGCCTTATGCAGCAAGCCCTCTTGCAGGAAAAAGATCATCTGCAAAACTTTCAAGAAGAAGAAGAAAATACAGGGGATCTTACGGCATTGGGATTTCAAGGGTTCCAAGGAAGATAATGACGAGAAGCGGAACAAGATTTAACTGGGTTGGTGCTTTCATGCCTGGAACAGTGGGAGGAAGAAGAGCTCACCCGCCAAAAACAGAAAAAATATGGTGGCAAAAAATCAATGAAAAAGAAAGATCAAAAGCAATCAGAAGCGCGATCTCTGCAACTGTTATAAAAGAAGTTGTTGCTGAAAGGGGTCATGCAGTTCCGGATAATTATCCTTTCATCATAGATGATAAATTTGAGTCGTTCGACAAGACAAAATTAGTCCTGGACTCATTAAAAAGATTGGGGTTTGGAAATGAACTGGAAAGAGTTGAAGGCAGAAAAGTAAGGGCCGGAAAAGGAAAGTTAAGGGGGAGAAAATACACCCAGAAAAAAGGGCCATTAATAGTTGTTTCAAAAAAAGACAGGCTCATCGCGGCAGCTTCAAACATTCCCGGAGTGGATATTGTTGAGGTCAAAAGCCTGAATGCAGAACTGCTTGCTCCGGGAGGAAAAGCCGGAAGGCTTACATTATGGACGCAGGCAGCAATAAATATTTTGGAGAAAGAAAAATTATTCAAATAATTTCAACATCAACATGACAAAAAATAACTATAAACAATCAAAAGGAAATTTATTGCGTATGGACCCTTACGCAGTAATCAAATACCCTTTATCGACTGAAAAGTCAATAAGGCTTATGGAATCTGAAAACAAGCTGATTTTTGTAGTGAACAGCAAATCTACAAAAAAGGAAATCAAGAAAGCAATTGAAGAAATGTTCAAGGTAGCTGTTGATGATGTAAAAACTCTCGTAACTCAGGACTGCGAGAAAAGAGCTTATGTTAAATTTTCAGCAAAAAATCCAGCTATCGACATAGCAACGCAACTGGGACTAATGTAAGGGATAAAAAATGGGAAAGAGCTTAATTCAGCAGAAGAGGGGAAAAGGAAGCCCGCGGTACAGGGCGCCTAGTTTTAACTACCAGGGAAAAGCAGAGTTTACATCAGAGGAAAAAGGAGCAATATTTGATGCTAATATTACAGATATTTTGCACTGCCCCGGCCACAGCGCGCCATTGATGGAATTAAAGTACAGCAACGGGGAAGTCGGATTGCTGCAGGCTCCGGAAGGAATCAGGGTGGGGGACAAAATACAGTTTGGAAATGAAGTTGAAGTCAAGTCAGGAAACGTTTTGCCGCTAAAAAATATTCCGGAAGGAACTTCAATTTATAATATTGAATCCAGCCCAGGAGACGGCGGCAAGTTTGTGAGGTCAAGCGGCACTTTCGCAAGAATAATCACAAAGATGGAAGACGGAATTGTTATTGAGCTGCCGTCGAGCAAGAGAAAAACTTTTCTTCCTGAGTGCAGGGCTATTATAGGAATTGTTGCAGGTGCAGGAAGAATAGAAAAACCATTCCTAAAAGCAGGAACCAAATTTTACAAGATGAAAGCCAGGAATAAAATGTGGCCTATAGTCTGCGGAACATCAATGAACTCTGTGTCACATCCGTTTGGAGGGAGAAGTTCCCACGCAAAAGGTATTCCAACTCAGTCAGCAAGAAACTCTCCTCCAGGAAGAAAGGTCGGAAAGATTGCACCTAAAAGAACCGGCAGGAAGTAATCATGGCAAAGAAAGAATTTACATACAAGGGAAAAACGCTTGAAGAGCTCAAGAAAATGAGTATGAATGAATTAGGCCAGCTGCTGACCTCAAGGCAAAGAAGAAAAATCAAAAAAGGATTTACAGAACAGGAACAGATTTTGCTCAAGAAAATAAGAACAAACCAAAAAAATATTGAGACTCACTGCAGGGATATGATAATTTTGCCGGAGATGATTGGATTTACCATAAAAATTCACTCAGGAAAAGAATTTGTACCTCTAATTATAGAGTCGGAAATGATTGGCCACTGCCTTGGTGAATTTGTTTTGACAAGGAGAAGAGTCCAGCACAGCGCTCCTGGAATTGGAGCTACACGTTCAAGTGCGAGCTTGTCAGTCAAGTAAAGATAAAATGGTAGGATACACATTCAGAAATTATGACAAGGAACATATGGCAAGGGCTGTTGGAGTAGCTTTGCCTATTTCATATAAGCAGAGTTATGAAATTTGCAATTTTATCAGGCACAAAAGTATTGCCGACGCAAAAAAAACTTTGCTGCAGGTTACAGAGAAAAAAGTTGCAGTTCCGTTCAAGAGATTTGATTTTGACTTGGGGCACAAGAAAAAAATAGGGCCGGGAAGATACCCGGAAAAAGCTTCATTTGAGCTTATCAAGCTGCTTGAAAGCGTCGAGGCAAATGCACAGTTCAAAGGACTGAACACTTCAAATTTAATTATTGTTCACATGAGCACCCACAAGGCCGGAAAGGCCTGGCACTACGGAAGATTTTCAAGAAGAAGAATGAAAAGAACTCACATTGAAATTTGTGTTGAAGAAAAAACAAAGAAATCAGAAGAAAAGCAGGCAAAACAAAAAGAGACAAAAGTGAAAAAAGAATGATTGAAAGAAAATTTGTAGCGCAGAAAATTAAGGAATTCCAGATTGAGGAATATATAACACAAAGCCTCAACAATGTCGGCCATAGCCATACAAAAATGATTAAGACCCCTCTGGGCGAGAAAATAGTAATCTACACCTCAAGGCCGGGATTGATAGTCGGAAGAAAGGGCCAGAACATCAAACTGCTGACAAAAACCCTGAAAAAAAGATTCAATCTTGAAAATCCTCAGATCGAAATAAGTGAAGTTGAGAATCCAAGCCTGGATGCAACTATCGTTGCAGAAAAGATTGTTGATGCTCTGGAAAAATTCGGCTCAGAAAAATTCAAGGCAATAGGACATAAGATAATGACAGAAGTTATGCGCTCAGGCGCTCTTGGAATTGAAATAATCATAAGCGGAAAAGTCCCAAGCGCAAGGGCAAAATCCTGGAGATTCTATCAGGGCTACTTGAAGAAATGCGGCGACATAGCATTGAGTGTCAGAAAATCAAATGCCCAGGCCCAGCTGAAGACTGGAGTTATTGGTGTTAAAGTTTCAATAATGCCTCCAGATTTGAAATTGCCTGATGATATACAGCTAATTGATTTTATAGAGACTAAAGTTGAAGAAGTAAAAGAAACACCGGAAGAGCCTAAGGAAGAAAAAAAGGCAGACAAGCCAAAGCGGAGAAGTCCGCGGAAATCAAAAGTTTCCGGGGCGCAGGAAGCAGAAAATATTTCCCCGCGGAAGAAAAAAGATGAAAGCCAAGGAACTAAAAGCGATGAATGAGCTTGATTTGGAAAACAAATCAATCGAGCTGAAAAAGGAATTAATGAAAGTAAATTCGCAGATTGCGATAGGCACGCTTCCGAAAAGCCCTGGTAAGGTCAAAGAGATGAAGAGAACAATTGCAAAAATACTCACAATCAGAAGGATAAAACAACAAGGAGGAATAAAAAAGGAATGAGTGAAGTATGCACAATGTGTGGCTTGGTAAAAGAACTATGTGTCTGCGAGACCATAGCCAAGGAAAGCCAGAAAATTTTGGTTTATCTCGAGCGCAAGAAGTTCAACAAAAACTATACGATTGTTGAAGGGATTGATGCAAAGGAAATAGACCTCAAGGATTTGGCAAAAAGGCTTAAGTCAAAGCTTGCATGCGGCGGTACCATCAAGGGCGGGAAAATCGAACTGCAGGGCGAGCAGAGGCAGAGAACCAAGAAAATCTTGGTTGAATATGGTTTTGCGCCGGCTAGCGTTGAAATAAGATAAAGATTGTAAATAATAGCCTAGGCATAAGGCGTTAGGCTCTATAATATCCTTAATAAAATCAAAATGGCAAAAACAGAATCAAGAAACATCGGAATTGTTTTGGAAGCCCCAAAACAGAAATGCATTGACATTAACTGCCCTTTCCACGGCAAGCTCAGCGTCAGGGGGCGCCAGTTTACAGGCACAGTTATCTCTACAAAAATGAGAAAGACGGCAGTCATTGAATTCGAGAGATTGAATTTTTTGAAAAAATATGAGAGATATGAAAAACGAAGAACAAAATTGAAAGTTCACAATCCGGAATGCATCAATGCAAAAGATGGCGACATTGTAGATGTTATAGAATGCAGGCCTCTGAGCAAGACAAAGAACTTTGTGATAATAAAGAATCTCGGTCAGGAAAAAGGCTTCAGGGGAAAAATGGAAGCAAGAGAAGCATCAAAAGTCATCAAGCCAGTTAAAGAAGAGCCGAAAGCAGAGGAGGAAAAGTAAATGCAGGCATTAAAATCAAATGTTACAAGAGCACTGCCGGTTTACAGCGAGGTTGAAACCTGCGACAATTCAGGTGCAAAACGAATCAAAATTTTCACGGTTGTAGGTCTAAAAACTGTCAAGGGAAGAATAGGAAGCTGCGGTGTCGGCGATTTAGTCCAGGCCGCAGTTAAAAGCGGAAAGCCGGATATGAGAAAGACAGTTGTTTATGCAGTCATTGTGAGGCAGAAAAAAGAATACCGAAGGGCAGATGGCATGAGAATCAAATTTGAAGATAATGCAGCAGTCGTTTTAAAAGATGACAAAGGAAACCCAAAAGGGACAATATTCAAGGGGGCAATCGCAAAAGAAGCATGCGAGAGATGGCCGGGAATAGCAAAAATAGCAAGTATCGTTGTTTAATAAAGTTAAAATGAAAAAATTTTCAATCGAGTGGAAAAGCAGCACCAAGCCAGGCAAACAGAGAAAGTACAGGTTTAATGCTCCCCTCCACATCAGGCAAAAATTTGTCAGTGCTCATCTTTCAAAAGATTTGAGGCAAAAGCTCAAAAAAAGAAATGTTGATTTGAGAAAAGGCGACAAGGTAAAAGTGATGCGTGGCCAGTTCAAAAAGCATGAAGGCAAAGTTGACAGGGTGGATTTGAAAAAATCCCTTATTTTTGTAAGCGGAATCGAAGCCGCAAAAAAAGACGGCACAAAAAGGGCGCTCGGGCTGAACCCGTCAAATTTAATGATTACAGAATTAAACATGGACGATAAGCAACGCCAAAAAATTATGGAGAGAAAATAAAATGGGAAAGGACCATTTGGCAAGGCTTGCGGCACCTAAGACATGGCAAATTGACAGGAAGAGCACTACATTTATCACAAAACCGGTGCCTGGCCCTCATGGGCTGCAGTCAGGAATGCCGGTTAATGTAATTTTAAAAGAAATTTTGAAGTATGCATCAACAACCAGAGAGGTCAAAAAAATACTCAACACAAATGAAGTGAAAGTTGACGGCAAAGCAAGAAAGGATTTCAGGTTTCCAGTTGGACTTTTTGACACGCTTGAATTTCCAAACATAAGCGAGCAATTTAGGATTGTGCTGAACAAGAGCGGCAGGCTTGAATTGATCAAAATAAAAAAAGAAGAAGCTTCAGTGAAGCCGTGTAAAATAGTCGGTAAAACAATGGTAAAAGGGAAGCTTCAGCTCAATTTGTACGACGGCAAAAATATACTTGCAGGCACCGGAAATTACAAAGTCGGCGATTCAGTTTTATTGTCATTGCCTGACCAGAAAATCGGCAAGCACCTCAAACTCGACAAGAAATCTTCAATCTTCCTTGTGGGTGGGAAGCACACAGGCGAGATTGGAAATGTTGAAGACATTAAAGAGAACAAGATAATCTACAAAGACTCAAACGGAAATCTTGTTGAAACATTAAAGAAATACGCTTTTGTTGTCGGAGATTCAAAACCGCTTATAACTTTAGGATAACGCAAATTCACGAGAATTTGCGGAATTAAAAATTTATGAAATTTTTAATAAAATGAACCCAATGAGATCAATCAAAATTGAAAAAGTAACTTTGAACATCGGAGCTGGCAAAGACCAGTCCAAATTAGAGAAAGGCCTGATACTGTTAAACGCAATTGCGCAGGCAACTCCAGTAAAGACAATAACAAACAAAAGAATTCAGGAATGGGGATTAAGGCCGGGATTGCCGATTGGATGCAAGCTTACTTTGAGAAAAGAAAAGGCGGTCAAAATACTTCCAAGATTGCTTGAGGCAATCGAGCATAAGCTTGCTGCAAGGCAGTTTGACGAGAATGGAAATGTTGCATTTGGAATTCACGAATATATAGAAATTCCCGGAGTCAAGTACGATCCCAAAATAGGAATCATGGGGCTTGAAGTATGCGTTACTCTTGAAAGGCCAGGCTACAGAATAAAGAGAAGAAGATTGATGGCAAGAAAAATCCCAGCCCGGCACAGAATCAAGAAAGAAGAAGCAATTGAGTTCATGACAAAAAATTTCAATATATCACTGGAGGAAGAATAAGAATGACATATAGCGATTACCGCAAAGCTTTCAAGCAGCTCAAAGCGAAGCCAATCAAGCTGCAAAAATACATCAAGAATAATGCTCCAAAGCCAAGAAAACACGGGCGATTCACAACAAAATGCAGAAGATGCGGAAGGCCTGGAGGCCACATCGGAAAATATGGTCTTGAATTATGCAGGACCTGTTTCAGGGAAGTCGCAACTTTATTAGGATTCAAAAAATACAGTTAAAGGTGTAAAATGTTAAATGATCCACTGGCAGACGCAATGTCATTGATTTTGAACAACGAAGTAATCGGAAAATCAGACTGCTTGCTAAAGCCATCTTCAAAACTGATGAAAGAAGTGCTGAAAGTCATGAAAGATAACGATTACATTGCTGACTTCAAGGAAGTTGAAGATGGAAGGGGAAATTATATTTTATTAACTTTAAACGGCGGCATCAACAAATGCGGAGTCATAAAGCCAAGATACAGCGTCAAGAATAATGAATTTGAGAAGTTCGAAAGAAGATTTTTGCCTGCAAAGGATTTTGGAATTTTGTTTGTTTCAACGCCCAAAGGAGTCATGACGCACTATGATACCAAATCAAAAAAGCTTGGAGGAAAATTGCTAGCTTACTGCTACTAAAATTAAAATGGCTGAATCAAAAAGAAACAGAAAAAGGAAATTGAAGATAAGCAGTGAAGTGGAACTGCCTAAAGGAGTTACTGCAGATTTTGACGGTCAGAAGCTGACAATCAGGGGCCCAAAAGGCGAAGTGCAAAGGCTGATGGGCAAGCAGATAACGGCAAAAGTTGAAGGTAATAAAATAATTTTTGAATCAGGAAGGGACACAAAAGATAACAAATCAGTGCTCGGCTCACTGACAGCCCACGTAAGGAATATTGTCAGGGGAGTTGTTGAAAATCACAATTACACGTTAAAGATATGCTCTGGTCATTTCCCGATGACTGTTACAGTATCCGACAATAAGTTGCACGTCAAGAATTTTTTGGGAGAGAAAGTTCCGAGAGTTTTGCCCCTCAAGCAGGGCGCTGCAGTAAAAGTTGACGGTGCTTTGATACATGTCAGCAGCGCAAGCAAGGAGCTTGCTGGCCAGGTAAGCGGAGATATCGAGCAGCTTACAAGAAGGCCCGGATTCGACAACCGTGTTTTTCAGGACGG
>CAYHTH010000026.1:0-9207 GCA_964359525.1 uncultured Methanosarcinales archaeon
TATGAACTGGCGCTTACTCGAACAACAAACTTACAACGCAGCAATGAACATGGCTATTGATGAAGCTGTTTATGAAAGCGTGGCTTCTAATAAGCAACTGCCAACAATCAGATTCTATAGATGGAAAAATAATTCAGTTTCTCTTGGCGCTTTCCAGAACCAGAATGAAATAAATCTGGAAGAATGCAGGAAAAATAATGTTGATGTTGTAAGAAGAATAACCGGCGGAAGGGCAGTTTATCATGATAAAAGAGATTTTACTTACAGCGTTGTTGCGCCAATAAAAATTTTTGACAACAGCGTTTCAAATGCTTACAAAGAAATTTGCTCATGGATAATTGATTCATTAAAAGAGCTCGGAATAAAGTCAAAGCTTGAAAATAAAAATGATATTATGGTCGATGGAAGAAAAATTTCCGGCAATGCTGCAAAATTAATGGAAAAAGGAGTTTATCTTCAGCACGGCACTTTGGTCTATGATATTGATTTTGAGCTGATGCCCAAAGTTTTGAACATTTCTAAAGAATTAGCAAAAGAAAAGATAGTCTCTGTTTTGGAATTCAAAAAAGTTAATCAAGAAAAAGTTTATGAATCATTAAAAAATAATTTTAGTAAGAATAAAAATATTACAATTGAATCATTGTCAAAAGAAGAAATAAAGAGAGCAGAAGAATTATCAAAAACAAAATATAATTCTATTGAAGTCGGTAATGACGTTCTGTTAAAAAATAAAGGAGTTTGTTATGTTAAGAGTGGGAATTAATTCCCCTCAGCTTCAGGCGCTTCAAAATCCAGATTCTCTAATCTTCTGATTAATTCCAATGCAAACCTTGCAGCCTGAGCGCCGTAAACAATTCTATGATCGTAAGTTAATGATAATGGCAGAATTTTCCTGACTTCGATTTTTCCATTCCTGACAACGGGCTTTTCAGCCATTCTTCCAACTCCAAGAAGTGCGCTTTCAGGATAATTGATTATCGGTGTGAAAAACCCAACTCCGACAGAGCCGAGATTCGAAATTGTGAAAGTCCCTCCTTTCAAATCCATCATATTCACTTTTCTTGTTTGGACATCATTTGCCATTTTCTGGATATCCTGCGCAATTGTCTTAATATCTTTATTTTGTGCTCCTTTTACAACAGGAACAACTAACCCCTCTTCTGAATCAACTGCAACTCCAAGATTGTAATATTTTTTCAAAACAATTTCCTCGCCTTCAAGAGAAGCATTTAGATAATGATGCTGCATCAGTGAAGCGGCAACAGCTTTTACAATGTAAGGCATCAACGTTAATTTTATTCCATTTTTTTCAAATTCTTTTTTCTCTTTTTCTCTCAAAGCCCACAAATCAGTTACATCAGCTTCGTGCATGTTAGTCAATTGGGCTGCCGTGAAAATCGATTCTGCCATTTTGTTTGCAGTTGCTTTTTTTATGCCTTTTAACTGAACTCTGTCAACATAGCCAAAGAAATCATATTTTCTGACTTTTTTGAATCCTGGTGATTCTGCTGAAGCTTCTTCTTTTTTCGGTGCGCTTCCAGCTGATTTTTGAATATCTTCAATTGTTATTCTTCCGCCGGGACCGGTTCCTTTTACTGCACTCAAATCAACGTTCAATTGTTTTGCTAAATTCCTGACAGCAGGAGTTGCCATTACTTCAGTTGATGATTGGGCAGATTGCATTGCCTGAGGTTTTGCGCCATAAATCGGAGAAACATCTTTTGCTTCCTCAACAAAACCTACAACAGAGCCGGTATAAGGCGCATCACTTTTTGCTTCTGATTTATGTTCCGTGAGCTTCTTTGCATCTTCTACGCTTTCTCCTTCTTCAAGAATTGTAACCATAACTTCTCCCACATGGATTATTCCGCCAGCCTGAACATGAATCTTTAGAATTGTGCCTGACTTGGGAGACGGCATTTCAACTATTGCCTTGTCTGTTTCAATCTCGCCCAAAGGAGCATCGGCTTTTACTTTGTCCCCTTCCTTGACAATCCATTTGACTATTTCTCCCTCGTGGATTCCTTCCCCGACATCCGGAAATTTAAATTCGTACGGCATAAAATCAACCCCTATAAATCTATTCCTAGTGCTTCGCATGCACCAATTTCAAAAGCAATTTTTTCCAGTCTTCCATACAATCTATAATATGGGTTAGCTGAGTTAACTTCTCGCAACAAAGTAGGAATATCTGTTAAACGTCCTGCTTCTTTTAATAAATTATATTTTCTAATAGTTCTAACAGCTTTAATTCCCTCTTGATAAGATTCATATGCTCTTTGTAGTAAATTCATTTTATTCCCAAAAATTTTTAATCTAAAAACTCATAACTTTTTCAATTCCTTTAATTATTCTGTTAGCATCAGGCAAATAATATCCTTCCAGTTTTGCAATCGGAACTGAAACATCAGGGCCTGTTACTCTGACAACAGGAGCTTGTAAGTTTAATAAAACTTTTTCATTTATTGCAGCAATTAATTCTGCAGCAAATCCAGCAGTTCTTGGAGCTTCGTGTGCGATTACGCATCTTCCTGTTTTCTTGACAGAGTTTAAAATAGTTTCTGCATCATAAGGATTAATTGTCCTCAAATCAACTAATTCAACAGAATATTTTCCGTTTAATTTTTCAATTGCTTCCTGGCATGTCTTTACCATTGCGCCCCACGCAATCAGTGTAACTTGGTCGCCCTGCTGAATTACATTTGCTTTGCCTAAAGGAACAAAATATTCTTCTTCAGGAATGTCCTGCTTAATAGCACGATAAATTCTCATCGGCTCATAGAAAATGACGGGGTCAGGATCTCTGATAGCAGCTGCAAGCAACCCCTTTGTATCATAGGGATTGGAAGGCATAATCATTTTTAATCCGGGAACATGCGCAAACAAAGCCTCTCCTGATTCACAATGCAATTCTAAAGCTCTGATTCCAGTGCCATAGGGAGTTCTAATGACAATTGGGCAAGTGAATCTTCCTCTGCTCCTGCCCCTAATTCTTGCTGCATGCGACAATAACTGGTCAAAAGCCCCATACAGAAATCCTGAAAATTGAATCTCAGCAACTGGCCTTAATCCATTAACTGCCATTCCGATGGCAGCACCGACAATTCCAAGCTCTGCAAGCGGAGTGTCAATAACTCTGTTTGGGCCAAATTCTTTCTGCAAGCCGTCAGTTGCCCTGAAAACGCCGCCATTTAACCCGACATCTTCTCCCATCACAACTACATTCTTGTCTCTAGCTAACTCTTGCCTTAGCGCCATTGTGACGGCCTGAACAACGTTTGCTACTACCATTTTTGATTTTGAATGAACTTTATTTTTGTGCCATTAATGGCCCATTTTTTGATGAAACTTTTTAGGGAAAAAGTTTCTCGTCCTAAAGGGGCGAAACCCTTTATTTAATTCCCAATTCCTCCATCTCCTCTTTTTGTTGCGGAGTTAAGTTAGCATAAACAAAAGTAAACATATCTCTTGCATCTGGAGGAGTTAATTTCTCAAACTCAGTAACCGCTTTTTCAATAACTTGTTGCGAGTTTTCCAAAACTTTTGCCTTGTAAGCATCATCCAGCAAATTTTTCTTTTTCATATATTTCTCTAATCTTTCAACACAATCTTTTTTCATCCACGCTTCAACTTCTTCCTTTGAACGGTATCGTGAAGCGTCATCTGATGTTGAATGGTCACATAACCTGTAAGTGTAAGCTTCAATTAATGTCGGCCCTTTCCCTGCTCTTGCTTTGTCAATTGCATCTTTTGTTGCTTTGTAAACAGCAAAAATATCCATTCCATCAATCTGTATTCCTTCAATCCCATAGGCAATTGCTTTCTGCGCAATAGTTTCAGCGTGAGTTTGCTTACTTCTTGGAACTGAGATGGCAAATTGATTATTCTCGCAGAAAAATATAGTTTGTGTATTAAAAACTCCGGCAAAATTCATTGCCTCGTGAAAATCCCCTTTTGATGTTGCTCCTTCGCCAAAATAAGTCACAGAAACTTGTTTTGTTCCTCTTAATTTTGCTGCCCATCCGGCTCCTGCAGCGTGTATTATATGAGTTCCAACAGAAATTGCAATCGGGAAATTATTTACATTCGGAGGAGATTTCATTCCTCTTTCATCGCCGTTCCAATATTGTAAGACCTGCACAATCGGATGCTTCCTCGCTATTAACAGCCCGGAATTCCTGTACATTGGAAATATAAAATCATCATCCTGCATCGCAAAAGCGCTTCCAACCTGGCAGGCTTCTTGCCCTTTGAACTGAATATAAGTTCCCAGTCTGCCCTGTCGCTGCATGTTGAACGCTTTCTGGTCAAATACCCTTATAAGAATCAGCATCTCATAAATCTTTTTTATATTTTCATTAGACAGATTTGGCACTAGTGATTCATCGCAATTGCCATTCTCATCAAGTATCTGAAGATATTCAACCTTAAATTCCTTTATAATCTTTTTCGGCATTTTTTCCTCTGAATAACAGATTTTTGGGGTATTTATAAAGTTTGTTGAAGGCTTTTAAGCTTCTTTTCAACAAACCTTTATTTTTACAAGTTTATTACTTTTAAGTAGTCACAAATAGAAAGATTTAAAAAGTTAATAAATAACATTTAAAATATGTTAAAATTTAACGACTATTATGAAGTTTTAGGGTTGCCGAGAACAGCTACTCCGGCTGAAATTAAGAAAACTTATAGAAGGCTAGCTCGCAGAGTGCATCCTGATGTTAATCATGGTTCGAAAGATGCTGAAGAGGTGTTTAAGTTCCTTGGCGAAGCTTATAGTGTATTATTTGACCCTGAGCGAAGAAGACAATACGATATTTCTTTACAGACCGCAACTCTGGAACCTATAAATAAAGTTGATCCAAAAATCAGGAAAGATTTAGAAACTATTGTTGAAACTATTGCAAGAGTTGCTGCCACTCCAATATCTTATTTGGATTTTTTTATTGGTTATGAATTGTGGGGTCGTTTAAGTTACGCCCAAAACAGATTCGAAGCTTATAGAGATAAAACATCTCACACCGTAGCAGAAATAGAAGAAAAACAAAGATTAGAAAAAAGAACTCTGAGAGATTTGGAAAGATTGCTTAACTTATCAAAGAAATACAAGATACCTTTACCAGAGCTGAATGGTTTATTTGAAGATTTTAGGGAAACTGAAATACTTTCAATTAAATATCAGATAAACATTAAGGGAAACATTAAAAAATATAGGAACTGAAACATTATTTTTTTCTTAATATATTCTTCACAAATAATTCCCCAGCTTTATAAGAACTCCTAACGAAAGGTCCTGAAGCGCAGAATAAGAATCCAAGTTCAAGCGCTTTTTGTTTAAAATATTCAAATTTTTCCGGCTGAACGAATTTATTCATTGGCACATGCCAGTCACTCGGCCTTAAATATTGGCCAAGGGTTAGAATATCAACATTAATAGCCTTCAGGTCTTTCATTGTTTTTATGACTTCTTCGTCTGTTTCGTCAAAACCCAGCATTATGGAAGATTTAGAATATATTTTGCAATTTATTTTTTTGATATTCTCTAGAACACTTAATGATTGATTATAGTTAGCTCTTGGGTCTCTTATTTTCTTTTGAAGCCTTTCAACAGTTTCTATGTTGTGGGCTATTACTTCAGGATTTGCATCAACTATTTTTTTTAATGAGTCAACACTGCCCCTGAAATCAGGTATTAAAACTTCAACAATGATTTTTGGATGCGCTTTTTTTATTTCTTGAATGCATTCCGCAAAATGAGATGCTCCGCCGTCTTCCAAATCGTCTCGGTCAACCGAAGTTAGGACAACATAATCAATCAGCTTGATTTCAGCTAGGGCATGGGCAATTTTTTTCGGCTCGCCTTTGTCCAGCTTTTTCATCGGGTTGCCGGTTTTGACAGCGCAGAATTTACAGCCGCGAGTGCAAACATCACCCATAACCATAAAAGTTGCTGTGCCGCCATTCCAGCACTCAGAAATATTCGGGCAATGCGCAGATTCGCAGACTGTACGTAACTTATATTTATTTAATGAATCTTTAATTTCTGAAAAATTATCATTTTTAACTAATTTAATCTTCAGCCATTTGGGTTTAATGAGTTTTTGTTCCATATTTAAGCAGATTTTTTATCCTGCACTTGCTCTTTTCCTTCAAGCGCCCATGCTTTCAATCTTTCATACTTCTGGTTGCCGCACAGTCTTTTTCCGGTCAATTCGTTATAGAAAAAAGGGATTCCGCCGCAGAAAGTGCCTCCATCCGGATTCCTGTCAATTTCATCAAGCCATGCTGCGTTCTCGGCATTATGCCACACTTCAACATGCACAATATGCATTCCGGTTTCCTTCTCAAACTGTTCTATTAAAGGGTCCATCTCCTTGCAGTGCACGCATTCTGTTCCTGAAAACATAATCAATCTGTTTGATTTCTCTTTGCTTACTGTATCACTCATATTTCATCACAGAAAGATAAAGTTTTAAGCATTTTATAAAGGTTTTGGATATACAAGCAAAGTCCCGTAATAACCAATCAATGAGCTTAGTATTCCTATAATGACGCCTCTTACGACATACCCTGCCTTTCTTTTTACATAATAAGCAGCAAGCAGCAATAACACCCAAACAAGCGCGGCAAATGCCGTAAAAATAGCTTCTTTATAGAACAGGCTGGTGAAAACAACTACAACAAGGCTTCTTGCCGCATGTAGGCTGGAGTCTTTTATCAGAAAATAAAGAATGAATACTGCAATTGCCGCTATAACCATTTGATAAACAAAAGCATAATAATTTCCTATTGCCGACCTGGCAACAACCAGCAGGTAAAATGGAATGCTGCCCAATGCCAATAAGTCCCTTGCAAATTCCTTGAGCCACGATTTATTCATAGAATCTTTCTTCAATTAATCATATATTAATCTTTTGGCAGAAATCACTTATTACTTCTCCAAGAAAACAGTATCTCCTGGCGTAAATGGTGGCGTTGAGAACAAAATAATCTCAACAGGAGCATCTCCTATTCTTTCAAAGCTATGGGGGACTCCGGCAGGTATTGCAACCATCTGTCCCGGACCGACTTCAGCATTGACGTTTCCAACAGTTCCCTTTGCCTTTCCCTTATAGACAAAAACAAAATGATTTTCCTTAGGATGCATGTGCATTGGTATTTTTTCATCCAATCTTATCAATTCTATACTACCCGATTCTGTTTCTGCCAAAACTGCATATTTGAAATAGTCAGTTTCCTTGTCAAGTTGCGCCATCTTCTTCGGAACATCAAAAACATTTGCCTGCAACGGCTTTTGCGTTGCTTCTCGTGAAAACTCCCAGAAATTCTTTGGAATCATCCATCCCAGAACTAGTCCAACAATAAAAAGAAAAATAAACCAATTCCGCATTGTCTTTTTCTTCATCTTGCATGATTTTATTTATATGGTAATATAAATACTTTTTGGTAGTGATTAAGAAAATTTACTACTTGAAGTAACAACAAATTATCAGAAAATTAAAATTTACTACTAAAAATTTTCAGCTTCCTCATAAATCCAAAACTATTATATAACAAATTAAATTAACCCTCCTTGATAAGAATGAAACCATACCTTGACGCTTTGAAATACGTTCTGGATAATGGAACAGACAGAAAAGACAGAACCGGAGTAGGCACAAGAGCAGTCTTTGGAATGCAATTGCGCTTTGACATGGAAAATGGATTTCCTGCAATGACGACAAAAAAATTGCCATGGAAAAGCGTTGCATCAGAATTATTATGGTTCATTGAAGGCTCTGATGATGAGAGAAGGCTGGCGGAAATTCTTCACGGCACTCGTGACAAAGAAAAAACAACAATCTGGACTGCAAATGCAAATGCAGATTACTGGAAGCCAAAGGCAAAATTTCAGGGAGACTTAGGCAGGATTTATGGAGTTCAATGGAGAAAATGGAAATCTCCCGATGGAAAAGAAATTGACCAGCTTGCAAATGCAATCAGAATGATTAAAGAAAATCCTACGAGCAGGAGAATAATTGTTTCTGCATGGAATCCCGGTGAAATGGACAAAATGGCATTGCCGCCATGCCATGCATTCTTCCAGTTCTTTGTTGCCGGCGGAAAATTATCACTGCAGATGTATCAGCGCTCATGCGATATGTTTTTGGGAGTTCCGTTTAATATTGCTTCCTATTCATTATTGCTGCATATGATGGCGCAAGTCACAAATTTAAAAGCCGGAGAATTTGTGCATACACTTGGTGATTCGCATATTTACCACAATCATTTTGGGCAGGTCAAAGAACAATTGGCAAGAAAACCATTTTCACTGCCTAAATTATGGCTGAATCCGGAAATTAAAAATATTGATGATTTCAAAATGGAAGACATAAAACTGGAAAATTACGAGTCTCATCCATCGATAAAAGCGCCGATGGCAGTTTAAAATTTTATGCAAAATAAAATGATAATCTCCCTGATTGCTGCAATCGGAAAAAATAATGTAATCGGAGCCGATAACAAGCTTCTCTGGAAACTTTCTGCAGATTTGAAAAGATTCAAAGCAATCACTTCCGGCAAGCCAGTTGTAATGGGAAGGAAAACTTTTGAGTCAATCGGAAAGCCTTTGCCTAACAGGACAAATATAATAATCACAAGAGACAAAAATTACAAAGCTGATGGGTGTGCTGTTGTCCATTCTGCAGAAGAAGCTTTAAAAGTTTCAAGAGGAAGCAAAGAAATAATGATAATTGGCGGCGAGCAGATTTTTAGGGAATTTCTTCCAAAAGCAAGACGAATGTATTTAACAATTATAGACAAGAAATTTGACGGCGATGCTTATTTTCCCGAATACAGCAAAGATGAATGGAAAGAAGTTTCAAGAGAAGAGCATGAAGATGATGGGTTAAAATATGCTTTTGTTGATTTGGAAAGAAAAAATTAATTCTTATTTGATTATGCGAAAAACAGCAGCCTAAACATCTGAATTATAAATCCAAGCAGTCCGATGACCAAAATTCCCAATCCGCTTACCTTGACAATTGTCTTATATTCGGTTGCATCAGGCTTTTTTGTGATTCTTAGAACTCTGATACACTCACCTATGAATGATTTAATCTTGTATTGCCATGAAGGCCCATCGGCGTTTTGATTGCCCATATGTATATAGAAATTCTGCTAGTTTAAAAAGTTTATTGAAAATTAAGTTTAATCGGTGTTAATTTTCCC
>CAYHTH010000027.1:0-8870 GCA_964359525.1 uncultured Methanosarcinales archaeon
TTATGCCTAGATTTAGGCAATGGACTACAAAAATCTTTTTTTTGTTAATCCGCTCCTCGTTTATTACAATATCAAATGATTTAGACATATTGCTCATTATGTTTAACTAATATTTAAATCTTCCTTCAAGAAAAAGTTTAATTTATGCAAATTGGCTATTCCTCTTTTTTTTATTAAAAATATAAAACGCCGCGACTCGGATTTGAACCGAGAAACCCTTGCGGGAACCAGCTTTCGATTGCGAACTATTTCTTAAAATTTGCAACTCAAGGCTAGCGGAGTGCCAGATTGTCCCATCGCGGCAATTGTGCCAACACAATGTTACTTTGTTCTTTATTTAAAGTTAACTGATATGAAACATATTTTTCTCTTTGAATAAATTTACGAATATTTCGCTCAAATCCCCAAACAGATTTAATCAGCTCTTTTAAATCTTCAAGAAGTTTTTGGCTTGAGCAATGAAAAATCATATCACCTTTCTTTCTTATTCCTCCATCTGTTATTAAATATCCCAAAAAGAAATGTTTTTTAATTTCTAAATTTCCATTCATTATAAAAGAAGGTATGCGAACTGTATAGGCTTTCTTGCCAACTGGAATTTCGCATTCTTTATTGATAAAATTATGTATTTCCAAAGAACATTTTTGGAAACACCATAAGTCCTTTTTGTCTTTTCTTATTCTAACGCTGATTTTTCCTTCAATTTGAAATACTTGTTTAAACAGGTTCTTAAACAATTCTATATATTTTTTATTAACATTTACAAGTACAATTGGATATGTCCTATACCCAAATCCATTATGCCCTATAATCAAACAACCATCTCCAACAAACATTCCAAGAAGTAGAGCTAAGGCATTTGATTTCTTTAATTTATTAATATTAAAATTCATATAAATCACCAATTTTTCAAAAGTTGATACTATGTAAATGATTTTGTTTTAAATACTTCATGTGAAGATGTCCAGTGTCCATTGCTAATTTGACATATAGTTTAGAAAATACAAATCATAATTTAATAGTTGAAACGATAATATAAGTGATTTTTAGAATTGAAGATATAAATTAGGAAATTGTCCCATCGCGGCATAGAATCATAGATTTTAGAACCCAATTTAAATTTATTGTTTATTTGAACCGCTTCCTGTCTTTTGGGGAAAGTAGGATTGGTATATCACCCTCTATCGGATACTTCGTGCCGCACTCAGCGCATACAAGCGCTTTCTTGTCTTTTGTGTACTCCAAATCAGCCCTGCACAAAGGGCATGCAAGAATATTAAACAAATCTTTTGGTATAGGGTCTTCTTTTTCCATTTAATTGTTGTTATAGTTCAATTATTTAAACCTTTTTATAACCGAGGCACGTGATTGTTACACAGCTGGGGTGGGTGGAGGGCAAATGCTTACACATTCTGTGCAACAATCAAATTCCCTCCCCGAAGATTTATTTTATTTAGCCAAATTATGCAAAAACTGAATTTTGATTAATAATTATAAAAAATCAATTAAATAAATTAAAAACAAAATAAATCAAATAGAATCTGAAACGTAATAATCAATTTTATCATCAGACCAGTGGCGCCTGCCGCTGTGCTTTCTCCTCAGAATTCTTAAAAAATCTATCTCAGATTCTTTCAGCCCGCCTACTTCTTCCATTCTCATTTAAATCACCTTTTAACTTTTTTTATTTAAAAAATTGTAAAATTATTTGTCCCTGAAATCATCCATCTTATCCAGGGAGTACAGGGTGCTGTACCCCCTTGGAAAGAGGATAACACTTGGAGGTGTTAGGGTTGGCGTTAAGTTCCTCATATGATGATTGGGATTTTGCTTTCTCATTGAAATCATAAGAATTGAGTAACTGCCCTTTTTAAATAGCCTGTGAAGGGCACTTCTAGAAGCATCTTTCATAAGCTTTTTAAAGGAATAATTAAAAGCTAATACAATGATCCAGGTAGTTTATACGCCGCAATGGTTTTACAGCAAGGATTTGCTTATTGATACTATTAGCGCTCTTGTCCTTCTCCTTATAGCTTCCTTTAGTGTAAGGTACTATAAATTAAACAAAAAAAACAAGAATTACCTTTATCTTGCCGGCTCGTTTTTCCTGATAGCCCTGTCATTTCTTTTCAAGATTCTTACCAATTTTACCATATATTACAAAGTTTTTGTAACAAGGCATTTGGGAAATTATATTTTAACTTATCCAACTATACAGGTATCCAACATTTTATTTTTTGTGGGCTTCCTGCTTTTCAGGCTGTTAACTCTTCTAGGGCTTTACATGCTCTATTCCATTTACCAGAAAAACCAGTCAAAATCAAACATTTATCTCATAGTATTTTTTATTCTTATACTGACTTATTTTAGCGAGCTGGAATATTTTATTTTCCACATAATCGCACTTGCTTTATTGGCATTGATAACTTTGCAGTATTATAGTACCTATAAGAAAAATAAGCAGTCAGCATCCAAGTTCGTAACAGCTAGCTTTGCAATCATCGGAGTAAGCCAGATATTTTCGATATTTGTTTTTTATAATAACCTTTATTATGTAATTGCTGAATTAATACAGCTGGTTGGATATTTAATATTACTCACAACTTTCATCAGGGTGCTGCGGGATGCCAAGAAAAAGGGGTAGGCTTGATATTATCACAGATATGCTTGCTACGCTCCAGAACAGCGGCGGCGAGATAAAGCCAACCCATCTGATGTATAAAAGCAACCTGTCGCATGGGCAGATGACTTTATACTTAGAAGATATGGTGGGCAAAGAATTAGTAAAAAAAGTCAAAAAGAAAAATTATGATTACATCATCATGACCGACAAGGGATTTGAATTTTTTGAAAAATTAAAGCAGATGAGGGAATTCGAGAAGACTTTCGGATTGTAATTTTATTTTTCTACATTCAAATCAATTTTTCTGAGTTTATAAAATTTTATTGTGACTTTAAAATTATAGGATAAAATGTTTGATAAATATTTGTTATACGCAGTTTTTGAGTCGGCCTATAACATGATTGGGCAAGAATTGTAACTACTACCAAAAGACAATAAAAACGAAAGATTTAAATACTGATATTATCTATCTTGTGGCATGGTTGAAGCACATGAACAAGTAAGAAATCCAAGAATTATACTTAGCGGATTAGAATTTAAAATTGGGCAATCACTTCAATTAAGGTTTGTACGACCGGGAACTAATCCGCCCTATGGTTATGATGCATCTATTGAAATGAGTTTTGTTGATGCAGTATACCAAGATAGAAAAGAGTTATGGAAAAACACGCATTGCCGAAACCCCAGTCCACTTCCAGTTGAAGGTCTTCAGGTTGTTTTCTCTGAAGGAACTGTGCTAGATTTTGATTACCCAATTCCAAGATGCCGTATTAATGGCGAATTAGTAAGTTATGACCAATATATTGAAGCAATAATGGATGGTAATGGTAAAGTTCATTACGATAGAAATGGTATATATTCAGGAAAACCAAAACTAGAAATTATTTCACTATTAGACCAGGTAAAAAATAAATAATTCTTGCCCCTTATTTTTTATTTGATTGAACTTCGTTCTTGATTTACGGCCGACTCAAAAACTTGCTTCGCACCTTGTTGCACTTCAGTGTCCAAAATAGATTTTTAGAGTTCGCAAATTACAGGCTGTAAAACCTTTAAATCAAAAATTATAAATACTTACTTGAAAAGATAACTTTTTATGAAAATCTTTAAAGTTTATCAGTCCAAATTATTTTCTGACAAGCTTAAAAGCATGCCTAAAGATTTTAAAGATTGGATTGAAAAAGTTCAAGACCAGCTTGTTTCCAATCCTTACGTTGGCAAACCGTTAGGGGTTGATTGGTTAAGGGAAAAGAAATATGGCAAATACAGGATTTATTATCTGATTTATGAAGACATAATAACTGTGTTTATGGTCAATCTTAGCGAGAAAAAAGACCAGCAGAAAATAATCAATACAATTAAACTTTTTCTTGAGATGTACAAAGATGAGTTAATGGAATTATCAAAGAAATAATTATCTTACTCTCTTTATCCTGCCTTCTTTTACATCTTTAAGCCCTTGTATTAAATCTTTTAAAAGATTCTCATCTATATCTGCTTTCTTCTTTAAATTTTCATATTCCTGCTTAGATATAGTTATTGTTTCCATGCTCATAGCATCTATTATTTCATCCTTAAAAAACTTTCGGTTTAGTAGGATATATTGTAAACTAATTCTTTAATACTGCTCGTATTTAATCAAAACCTATAAATACCTATTATTTCTTAAATCTTTTATGGCAAAGCAGAAGACAATAGCAAAAGACATTCCTCTGGCGGAAATAACTTTGAGGAGATACGAAAAGCCTGCAAATTTGAGCGACAGGGAATTGATAAGAAAACTATGCCTGTCAGTCGGATTATTGCAGCCCGGCGATTCAAGAGATGTTATTGTTGATGTGTTTACTGTGATTATTAAAGCAAAGAAAGAGAAGACTAATCTTACAAGCGATGAAATCTGCTCTTTGGTTATCGAGGAAAGGAAAAAATTCAAGCTGCCGATGCTAGGCATAGCTTCCTCCAACATCAGGAGGCAATTAAAAAGATTGAAGGATTTGCTGATTGTCGAAAAGCACCTTAACGCCTACAGGATTGTGGAGCACAGCAATCTGGATGAGATTTTCGAAGAAAAGATTGAGAAATTCCTGCTGCCGTCTATTAATTCCAGAATAAAGGAATACTTAAAGAGAATAGATGAGCTGCTGTAATCACTTTTTGTATAAAACAATTATATTTCCGACTGAATCTACAAGCTCAGACTGAGTTTTTTCCACGATGGAACTGATTAACTCTTCTTTTTCCTTGCGCTCACCGGGCGATTTTAATAATTTTATTTTAATCAGCTTCCTCTTTATCAGGTTTTTATTTATCTCCCCAATCATGCTGTCGCTTAACCCGGATTTGCCTATCCTGACAACGGGCTCAAGAGTTTTTGCTTTTGACCTCAGCATTATTTTTTCTTTCATGCTGTGCATCTAACGCTTTTCACTATTTAATTTTATTGTATTCTGATATTCTCGTCGTAAAAACGAAATCTTTAAATATAGGTTTCCTCAATAATTAAAATAAGACAATTTAATGTCTTAAAAAACGGTGGGAGGTTCTAAAATGGCTGAAAAAGTAGCAAAAGTCGGAGTCAAAAAGCAGAGGGGCTATCTTTATTTTGTAGATAAGAATGGCAATGTAGCCCGCGCCAAGATGTCAAGAGGCGGCCGCAAGAAAGGAAAAGCAAAAGTTGAGGCTGTGGCAAAGGCAGGAGTCAGGAAAAAATCAGGATACCTGTACTTTATTGACAAGCAAGGCGACGTTTCCTGCGCAAAGATGCAGAGGGGAGGAAGAAAAAAGAAAAGAAGGTAATTCTTCTTTTTATTTTATTTTTTATTTTCTATTTCTAATAATTTTTTTAAAGAATAAATGGCAACTTCGATCTGCCTGCTGTTTGGCTTTTTTGTTGTAATCTTTTGAAGCCATAATCCGGGCATTGAGATTAATTTAAATAAAACGTTATTTTGTTTTTTGTCGCTTACCTTCAGAATTTCATAGGATATTCCCGCAACAAAAGGTATTAATAAAATCCTAACCGGAAATAAAATTCCCTTTCTTGACCATACATTAAGATTTGCAAAATTGGGATAGTAATGGGATATCAGCGACGGCAAAATTGAAAATACAAAAATGCTGACGATGAAAACTATCAGCAGGAAAGACGTTCCGCATCTTGGATGCAGGGTTGTGAATTTTTTTACATTCTTGGCATCAAGTTTTTTTTCTTTTTCATAGCAATGAATAGCCATGTGCTCTGCGCCGTGGTATTGGAACAGTACTTTGACATCTTTGAGAAGTGAAATAGCATAAATGTAAACCAGGAAAATTGTGATTCTTATCAGCCCGTCAACGATATTAAACAGAATTGGCTTTTGCTCTTCTGTGATTCCCAGCAGATGCGTGAGAAAATACGGAAGCGCAATAAAGAATATGATAACCGCACCGACAGAAATAAGCATGGTAATGGTAATTTCATTTTTTCCCAGCTTTTCGTCTGTTTCCCCTGCCTGCTGCGCAGACCAGATTATTGATTTTATGCCGATAACCATCATGTCAGTAAGATTCACAAATCCCCTTACAAAAGGAGTCTTCAGAAATTTGTTTTTTGTGGACGGAATGTTTCCTTTTTTGTAAACAATGCCTTTTTTATTCCTTGCAGCAACTACATACTTTTCAGGGCCCCTCATCATAACCCCTTCTATTACTGCCTGCCCGCCTACATTTATTTTCTTATCTTTCATTCTTATCTAAAATTTTATCTTGTTTTAAAAAACTATGGATTTTTAATTAAAATTCCCTCTAAGGAAAAAAGGGAAGAATCCTATTTTAGTTTTCCAAAACCTTTATATTCATTCTGAATTAAACTGTTGCTATGAAATGCCCTTACTGCAATTTTGAAGAAACGCAGGTCATTGATACAAGAGAGACTGAGAATCTGGAAACTACAAGGAGAAGAAGGGAATGCATGAAGTGCAATAAAAGGTTCACGACTTACGAGAGAGTTGAAGAGGCGGATATTATTGTCGTAAAAAAAGACGGAAGAAGGGAAAGGTTTGAAAGGCAGAAGCTAGTTAACGGAATTCTGAAGGCCTGTGAGAAAAGGTTTATTGCGCTTGAGAAAATTGAAAAATTAGTCGATGAGGTTGAATCAGACTTGAGGAAAAGGGATTCTGTGGAAGTTGAGAGCAAGGTCGTGGGAGAGCTTGCAATGAAGAAACTAAAAAGCCTTGACAAAGTGGCTTACATAAGATTTGCCTCCGTTTACCGCGAGTTTGGAGATTTGGACAGGTTCACAGAAGAATTGGAGAAATTGCAGAAGAAATAAACAAATTTATTAAGCCCATTAATTTTCTTTTATTCTATGATTATCGGACTGACAGGAAAAAACGCAGCAGGAAAAGGGGAAGTAGCAAATTTTCTTAAGTTAAAAGGATTTATTTATTATTCTCTGTCTGATGTTATAAGAGAAGAAGCAACAAAAAGAAATTTAGAGCATTCCAGAGACAACTTGATTAAGATAGGAAATGAATTAAGGCAAAATTTTGCTCTAAGCTATCTTGCACAGCAGATTAATTTGAAGATAAAAGATATTTTAAAATCTAATCCGAAACAAAACTTTGTTGTTGATAGTATCCGAAGCCCGTTTGAAGCAAAGGAGTTAATGAAAAACAAGGATTTTACTTTGGTTGGGATTGATGCTTCGCTTGAATTAAGATTTAAAAGGCTGCTTGAAAGAAACAGATTAGGGGATGCAAAAACACTTGAGGACTTTAAAAAACAGGAGGAAAGAGAAAATTTAAAAAGCGACACCAATCAGCAGCTTGATGCGACGTTTGCATTGTCTCAGGAGATCATAGGGAACGACGGGACGCTTGAGCAGCTGCATGCAAAAATTGATGGTTTATTAAACCGCATTCAAAGAAAAAATAAGGGAGATACCGGGAAATTAAGAACACAATAAAATGGCACAAAGAGCGAACTGGGAGCAGTATTTCATGAACATAGCGAAGGAAGTTGCAACTAGAAGCACCTGTGACAGAAAACATGTGGGCGCATTAATAGTCAGGGACAAAACCATTCTTTCAACCGGATACAATGGAAGCGTTCGCGGAATGCCGCACTGCGATGACGTAGGCCATATGATGGAGGATGGCCATTGCGTTGCTACAATCCATGCAGAGACAAATGCAATTTTACAGGCAGCAAAGAACGGCGTTATGATTAACGGAGGGGAGGTTTATATAACCGCTTCGCCGTGCTGGCCGTGCTTCAAGATGCTTGCGAATGCCGGAATTAAGAAAATCTATTACGGCGAATTCTACAGGGACGAGAGGATTTTTGACGTGGCAAAGCAGATAGGAATTGAATTAATGCACATTCCGGTGGAGCAGAAGGGATTATAATCAAGTCTTCTCATTTGAGTCATTATTGCTAACGGAGTGCATAATAACTGGATGACCCTCATATACATGTCTCTGTGCTGTCGAAGCAGCATGGTCCGTTATGTAAACGTCATGAATCTTTAACCCCCATTTTTCTGTAACTATTTTTCTTAATTCATCAAGAACTTTTTTCTCCAACTCCTCTATGGTATCAGGTAATTTCCAGTCATCATATCTCTTTCCTCTGCTATATTTAGCAAGTATGGATAAAGTATGGTCTTTTAACGAATCTTCGTATTCGTCAACTGCCGTATATGCTCTATAGATATCCTTGAGTTCATATCTTATGTTACAGCTTAGCATTACTACTTTGCTGTGTGGCTCTTCATCAGTAGTCGGAATAGATATGACTCCGACATTCAGAACCTTTTCTTGGGCTGTGTCGGTGACTATGTGCTCAATTATAGGAAGATGAAAGTAAAATCCCGGCCTTAGAATCTTGTCTTTCCTGTACCTTTTCGAGTTTATTGGAAAACCGGTCAACTTGCTACTTCTGTACCCATCCTGAATTTTAGGTCTCCTGAAAGGCAAAAATGCTTTGTAGCCGCCTGAACCCCTTATAACAGCTTTTTTTTCTGAAGCAATTTCTTCTAGTTCACTTCTATTTAATTTTACACGCCTCTCAATAGCAACTCCCCTTCTATAGTATAATCCCTGTTCGTACTCTTGGACAATATTATAAAATCTTAATTTTCCAAGAAGATCCCCCAGATCTAAAAGCCAACTCATTTCAACTGAGAAGTAGATACAGTATTTATAAATTTATTTGTAGCTCTGGTATTTTCTATCAGATTGAATGGATTTTGTAAGTCTAAACTTTT
>CAYHTH010000028.1:0-8853 GCA_964359525.1 uncultured Methanosarcinales archaeon
AGAGTTGATTGTGTAGATAAAGAATTTAACACAAAATGCAATCCGAGATTTGGATATTGCACTGATTCAAAAAGATTTGTGCCGGTTGAATTGCTCGACGTAGCTGGATTGGTTCCGGGCGCTCACGAAGGCAAAGGCATGGGCAACCAGTTTCTTGATGACTTGAATCAGGCAGACGTTCTAATTCATATTATTGATATTGCAGGCTCTACAAATGAAAAAGGCGAATCAGTTCCGGCTTTAAGCTATGACCCAACTAACGACATAAAGTTTTTGGAGCACGAGCTGGATATGTGGTACTTAAGGTTAATAGAAAAAGGCTGGGACAAGTTTGCGCGGACTGTAAATCAGGAAAGAGCAGAGCTGAACAAAGCAGTTGCCAAGCAGTTAGGCTCGCTTAGGGTAACTGAAAATTTAATGAAGAAAGTGATGGAAAAGCTTAACCTTGATTTGGACATAATGAAATGGGACAGGAATGTTTTAATGAAAATTGCCATTGTATTGAGGAAAGCAACCAAGCCAATGATAATAGCGTGCAACAAGATGGATGTGCCCGGCGCAGTTAATAATTTTGAAAAATTAAAAAAAGAATTTCCTGGTCACATTTTAGTTCCGTGCAGCGCGGAAGCTGAACTGGCTTTGAGGGAAGCAGCGAAGCATGAACTGATAAAATACATTCCAGGCGATTCTGATTTTGAAATGCTTCACCCTGAAAAATTAAATGACAAGCAGAAAAGCGCTCTGGAATTCATAAGGGCAGAATTACTGCAGAAATTCGGCTCAACAGGAGTGCAAAAAGTTTTAGACCTTGCTGTTTTTGAACTGCTGAACTATATTGCAGCATTTCCTGTGGCTACTAATAAATTAACTGATAAAGATGGAAGATTACTGCCAGACTGCTTTTTAGTCCATCACGACATAACAGCCCTGGAATTCGCATTTAAAGTTCATACGGACATTGGCAATAACTTCATAAAAGCAATTGACCAAAAAACAAAGCTAGTCGTCGGAAAAGAGCATAAGTTAAAGCATAGGGATATTATAGAGATTGTGACAAGCAAGTAAAGAATCAAAGCTTGCCGACAAGTTCAATGCCCGGTTTCAGAGTTTTCTTTCCTGGAATCCACGATGCGGGGCAAACAAGACCTTCGTGCTTGCTGACAAATATTGCAGCCTCAAGCTTCCTTAATATTTCGTTGGTGTTTCTTCCTATGGAATTATCATGAATTTCCAGTGATTTTACTGTGCCCTGCGGGTCAATTATGAAAGTTGCCCTCCACGAAAGCCCCGCTTCCTCGATATAAGTGCCGAAAGCCCTGCACAGCCTTCCCGTCGGGTCTGCTGCCATCGGATATTTAATTTTCTTAATGGACGGAGAACTGTCATGCCACGCTTTATGCGAGTACACGGTGTCTGTGCTAACGCTTATGACTTCAGCGCCCTGCTTTTTGAATTCCCCGTAAAGGCCGGCAGCTTCCTCAAGCTCAGTGGGGCAGACAAATGTGAAATCCGCGGGATAAAACAATAAAACAACCCATTTGCCGCTGTAATCTGAGAATTTTATCCTCTTTGTCTCTTCATTAACATAAACTTCAAAATCAAAATCCGGAACTTTTTGGCCTACGCTTATCATTTTAACACCTCCTAATGCAGCAATGTAAATCGGCTATATTTTAAAAGTTGTGGTTTTTCAGGGTTCCAAAAGATTAATTTTATAGAGAACTTTGAATAATCCATTAGTTTTATATATTTGATTCAAAGTTCTCTTAGAGAATTTTGACAAATTGATAATTTTTCAAAATTCTCTATAAACAATAATCAAAACCTAAAAATAGTGCGCTGGTGGTCTAAACATCAAAAGATGGGACATTGGCTATGACTGCGGCCTTCCAAGCCGCGTGTCCGGGTTCGAATTGCTGCAAGCGAGCGTGCTTGCGCACGCATGTCCCGGCCGGCGCATTTTTTAAGAAATCAGAATTTTCAAATCAAAGGATTTTTTTCCTTGATAACTTCATAAACTTCTTTGGGCTTTGCTTTGCCTTTTCTGGAGGCTTTTCCTTTTGTCACTGTCCTTGTGATTGTCCTTTTTGGTGTTTTGATTGTTGTTACTGTCTTCTTAGGGGTTATTTTCTTTGTTATAACTTTTCTTGCTGTTGGCTTTGCAGCTCTTCGTGAAGCCCTTCCAGCAGAAACTTTTCTTCCGGTGCTTACCTCAATTTTCCTGTTAAGCTGCGCCATTCTTCTTCTCTGGCTTCTCAATTTTGCTTCAAACTCTGCATTAGCCCTCTTGATTGACCTTAAGTTTTTGCTTATCAGGTTCCTGACTTTTTTAATATTGTCTTGGGATTCCTTCAGAGCAAAGCTCATTTTTTTTATCTGGGCTGATTGTGATCTTGAACTTGGAAGAATTTTATTCAGTGAATTTGTGTTTGAAGTAACTTTTTGCGAAACAACTCTGTTGCCTGATGCAAAATCATCCAAACTTTCTTCAAAAGAATTAAGCCTGCCTGACAAAGTGTTTTCATGCGATTTCAGGCTTTCATTTATTTCGCTTATTGAATCATTTATATCATTTATAGTTGATGTGACAACTGTTTCGTTTGACCTTTGAAGGGTTATATCAGCGCCACATTTGTCCAGAGCATCATTCAGGTTTTGTATTTTGCTGTTGAAATCAGAAATTCTGTCCTCGATAGAAGCAAGCATTGTCCTTAGGTTGACAAGATTCAGGTTTATGTTTAAAATGTCGGCACTAACTAAATTAAAAGACTCCATAGTCTTGTTCTTGTGCGCCAAAAAATCTTTTCTCAAACCCATTTATACCACTCCAAAATGGCAAAAAGTAATTAGGATATATAAAGCTTTTGCTGCCAAAACCAACTATCTTTATAAATAATATCCAGCTACTTTAAACCATGTTAAGCATCATAATCCCTACGCACAACGAAGAAAATTATCTCCCGAAATTATTGAAGTGCATCAAAAAGCAGGACTATAAAGACTATGAAATAATAATAGGGGATTCATTTTCCACCGACAAAACAATAGAAATAGCAAGAAACTATGGCTGCAGGATTATTAAGGACACAGTGCCAAATGGCGGCCCGGCCATGGGCAGGAACAACGCTGCAAAAAAAGCAAGAGGCGAGATGCTGTTATTTTTAGATGCCGACTCAAGGATTGATGCGAGCTTTATATCAATTGCTTTGAAGGAAATAAAGGAGAGGAATTTGGATGTGGCTGGAACTTTCATTAGTCCGATTAGAAACAAGCCCACGGATAAATTTTTACTGGGCACATTTAATTCATGGATATTTATAAATCAGTTTATTACCCCTCATGCTGTCGGAAGCGGGATTTTCTGCAAAAAACGGCTCCATGATAAAATTAGGGGATTTGACGAATCAATCAAAGTTGCCGAAGACATGGATTATGTAAAAAGGGCCGGAAAGCATGGAAAATTTCGCATTCTCAATAAAGTGAAATTGAATTTTTCAATGAGAAGGTTCGACAATGAGGGAAGGTTGGCTGTAGGGCTAAAAAATTTTTTTGGAGCAGTGCACCGAATATTTTATGGAGAGATAAGAAGCGATATTTTAAAGTATAATTTAAGATATAAGAAATAAAAGCTAAGAGTCAATTCTAAATCTTCAGACCCATACCGGAATTGTATTTCTAAGCTGGTGCAGTGCAATTTGCTGTGGGAAAATAACCAAATCTGCATAGAACTGCTTTTCGTGATAGTTTTATAAATAAAAGAAATTTGCTTAAGAATATGTTAAGTATAGTAATACCGGCACTCAATGAAGAAAAGTACCTGCCAAGATTATTGGACAGCATCAAAAAGCAGACTTACAAAAATTATGAAATAGTTATTGCAGATGCTGATTCAAAAGACAATACAAGAAAAATAGCAAAAAAGTATGGATGCAAAGTAATAAAAGGCGGAATACCTGCTGTTGGCAGAAACAATGGGGCAAAAGCCGCAAAAGGGGATATATTGCTTTTTATGGACGCTGACGCAATTATAGGAGAAAAATTCTTGGAAAATGGACTGAATGAAATGAAATCAAGAAAACTTGACATCACAGGAGTTTACATTTATCCGGACACAAATAGGTTACTGGATCATATTTTTCTTGGTATGTACAATCTGCTGCTTTTTTCAACACAATTTTATTATCCGCATGCTGTAGGCAGCGGCATATTTTGCAGGAAATGGCTGCACAAAAAAGTCAGGGGTTTTGACGGGAATGTCAGGCTTGGCGAGGACGCAGACTATGTCAAAAGGTGCGGAAAGGTTGGAAATTTCAGGATTCTCAGGACCGCAAAGCTTCGCTTCTCTATGAGACGGTATAAAAAAGGAAGGATAAAAACTGGATTAGGATTAATAGGCTGGGAACTGCACAGGATTTTCTTTGGCGAAATAAAAACAGATATTTTTAAATATGGATGGGACAATCACGAAAAATAATTAAACTGTGAATACAATGGAAAAACCAAGCAATTGGGCAGGAACACAAGAATTATTGGCGAACAGTATTTTTGCTGTGGGCCTTGTAATTATTTTAATAACAGCATCCAAGATTAGCAGCCCGCTGGAAATTGCGATGCTCGCTGCAAGCTCAATAACCATGTTCTATTTTTGGTGGGGATACCTGTTCCTTGCTAAAAGGGGGCTGGAAAGCAGAAAAATCACAGAATACCTTTATGATTTTATCGTAGCCCTGCTATTGATGGGGCTGTTTTATATAGTTGGGCTCACTAATGAAAATAAGCAAACATTCTGGCTCATAACTTATTTTATCCTGTTCATTGGCACTGTGATAAAATACGCATTATTGTTAAACAGGGAAAATTCAAAGGGCAAAATAATATTTCTTAAGGAAAAGATAAGAATAGATTCAAGCGCTGCTGCATTTATTTTTATACTGGTTTTGGCAGCAATTTTCCTGAAAATGGAGATGTTTGCCATATGGGGGATTTTTGCAATGGAGCTCGGCCATATACTCTATGCAGGAATATACTCAAATTTTTATGAGAAATACAGTAATCTCTAACTCAAATCTTCAGGCTCACAACCTGAGAAACCCCATCTTCATTCATCGAAACCCCATATAATATGTCAGCAGTGGAAATCACATTGTCATTATGGGATATCATTATGTATTGGGCTTTGTCGGAATATTTTCTTATAAGCTTTGCGAGCCTCTCGCTGTTGTGCTTGTCAAGAGCAGCATCAACTTCATCAAGCACATAAAATGAAGCAGGCTCATTCTCCTGTATTGCAAAAATAAATGCAAGCGCTGTCATTGTTTTTTCTCCTCCAGAAAGGCTGCGAATGTCAAGGAACTTGCTTCCGCTGATTTTAACATTAACCCTGACTCCGCCTTCAAATGGGTTCTCTTCATTTTCAATAACCAAAGTGGCGTCTGCTCCTTTTGTTGTAAGCATAGTAAAGAAATTTCTAAAATTATTATTAACTACTTCAAATGTCCTCATGAAAAGCTCTTTCTTTTTGCCTTCAATCTCATTCATCATGGCCATTACATCTTCCTTTTCTTTTCCAAGAGTGTCCTTCTTCTGAAGGAAATCATTATATTGCCTTTCTGCCTCGTCATAAACTTCAAGCGCCCTCATGTTCACAGAGCCGATGTCCATCATCATTCTTTCGAATTTGGAAATTTCGCTTTTGAGATGCTCTTCAGTTTTTTCCAAATCAAGCTTTACGCCTTCATACTGAGCAAAATCCTGATTTAATGCAGCTAAATTAGCAGAAGCCTCCGCATTTTTTAATGAGTGAAAATTAACTTTTATCTCAACCTGCCTGCTTTCCTCAATTATTTTGTCAACAGCAAGCTCATTTTTCTGAACTTCTTCATTTATCCTGTTCTGCCTGGTAAAAAGGCTTTTAAATTTTGTATAAAATTCCTGAGCAAGCTTTTCTTTCTCTTTCAAAAGCAGCTCTTTCTGCAGCATTGATTCCTGCAGCCGTGAAAACTCCACATTAAACCCCTCTTCATCCCTGTCAATCTGCTTCAGTATTTTTTCCGTCTTGCCTTTTTCAGGCAGGAAGATGTTTATTATCTGCGCATCAACATTTTTTATTTCGGAGCTTAGTTTGATTATATCTTCTGTAAGCTCCTTGAATTTCTGCTCGAAAGTGTTAAGCTCAGCAAGCAAAGTCGGGTCATTAAGCTGTGCAATTATTCCTCTGAGTTTCTGCTTATCAATTTTAAGATTTGTCATTTCACGGTTTGCCTCAGAAATCTTGTTGTTTATTTTGTTGATTTCGTTATCAACATCCTTGCCCTTTGCTTCAAGCTCTTTCTGCTGCTGCCTTGAAACATCTGTGTCGCTCGCTTCAAGATGCATTGAAGTTTCAGATTTAATTATCTCGCCTTCAAGCATTGCTTTCTTCTCCCTTAATTCAGTTATTTTTGATTCATTTTCCGTTCTTCTGCTTTCAAGCACATCAATTAAATTTGTAAGTTCCTGTAGTTTGTTCTCGTTCTGCTCAAGGCTTTCCGCAACTTCTCTTTCCTTGAACCCAAAGGCTTCTTTTTTTCTATCTCGGAAGCCGCCGTGCATCGCTCCGCTTGTTTCTGCCACATCACCGTCAAGAGTAACAAACTTTGCCTTTCCGATTCCAAGGCGCGTTGCAACATGAATATTATCAATAATTAAAGTATCAGAAAAAACATATGAAAAAATTTTCCTGAACTTTGAATCATAGGAAACTAAATTGATTGCCAAATCATGGACTCCTTTTCCGCCGAGGAGCTTTTTTGCCTCGTCGCTTGTATCCTTCCCGAAAACTTTGTTCAAAGGCAGAAATGTTGCAGAGCCCAATCTGTTCTCCTTCAGGTAATCAATCAGCTCGGCAGCCAGCTTGTCACTTTCAACAACGATGCTTTTTATCCTGCCGCCTGCTGCAACTTCAAGCGCAATCGCATATTTCGAGCTTACGTTCCCCAAGTCCGCAACTGTTCCGTAAATGCCTGCCTTTTTATTTTTCAGCTCAAGAATTTTCTTGACTGCCAAATCTCCCCTGTTAAATTCTTTTATTGTTATGTCCTTTGCACGGAGCTTTGCAACTTCTTCACTTACATTGTTCAATTTTCTTCGTGATTCAGAAAGCTGTATTGCAAGTGATGAATCTTCATCAAGGCTTTTGTTCAGCTCAAGAGTCATTGTCTTGAAAAGCTGCCTCTTGTCTTTTAATGCGTCGAGCTGCTGCTTGTTCTCTTTCTCTACATCAATGACTTTTTTTATCCTGTCTTCTATGCCGCTTATCTCATGGTTTATCCTGTCTTTCTCCCTTATGAAATTATGCTGGTTTTCCCTCAAAGAAGTAATTTCCTTTTGAAGCTCATCGGCCTTTTTGTCAATCTCCTCGACTTTTTTTTCTGTGCCGGCAACATTGTCAAGATTATTTTTTTCTTTGAACTTCATTATTTTGCTGTTAATCACTTCCCGGTCTTTTGCCTTTAAATTAATTTGCGCTTCATAATCTTTCTTTTCATTGCCTAACTGCTCAATTCTTTTTTCTGTATCTTCAATGCTTGATTTCAGGTCGTTTCTTCTCTGCTTTATTTTGCCTAGCTCATTTTTTAATGTTTCAATTCTTGAATTATTCTTGGTCAATTCTATTTTTAAAGTCTCAACTTCCTTGTTTAGTTTTAATTGCTCGGTTTCTCCTTTTTCTTCAATCTCTTTTGAAATTGCCCCAATCTGCCTCTTTTTTTCTTCGTTCTCAGATTTGAGCTTGCTGATTTTTTCTCTTAAAATTGTTAAATCACTGTTGCCTGCGTCAATTCTTTCCTGTATTGATTTTTTGTCAGCTTCTCTTCTGTCAATCTGGATTTTCAGGTAAGAAGCCTTGTTCATTTTTATGGTATCATTCATCTCTTTGTATTTCAGCGCCTGGTCTCTGTCTTTCTTTAATTCCTTGAGATAAGTGTGCCTTTCTGTCAGAATAAGGTCAGTCTCCCTTAGATGCTGCTCAACTTTCTCGAGCTCAAGAATTGCCTTGTGCTTCTTCTCTTCATATAAAGAAATGCCTGCAATATCTTCTATAAGCATTCTTCTTTCTTCCGGGTGCATCTCCACAAATCTGGTGATGTCACCTTGAAGAATGATATTATAGCCGTCTGGATCTATCTTTGCAAGCGAAAGAAGCCCGATTATCTGCTGCCTTGTCATCACTTTATCATTTATCTTGTAAACTGACTGCCCGTTTTGCCGCACAATTCTTGTTATTTTTACTTCATTCTCTTCTGTCGGGAAAATCCTGCTTGAGTTGTCAAAATAAATGCTGACTTCCCCGTGCTTTGCAGGTTTTTTTGTTTTGCCCCCATTGTAAATTAAATTAGCGGATTTTTCCGCCCTTAAATCCCTTGATGATGATTTGCCAAGAACAAAACATAAGCTATCAAGCACGTTCGACTTTCCCGCGCCGTTTGGCCCAAGAACGCAGTTAAATTTCGGCCCAAAAATTATTTCAGTATGCTTCGCAAAGGACTTGAAGCCCTGCATCACCATCTTGTTTATTCTGGCGGATTTGGCTGCTTCAGCTGCAATCACCATCTGCGGCATTCCAGAAGTGCCTATTATGCTTTTATCGCTTGAAACCTCTTCTTCCATGAAGGGTTTGCTGCATTGGTATTATTTAAAGGTTTTTGTTAAATGGGGTGTTAATTTAACGAGTGGTAAATTCAACATTTTAAAATGACTTTCAATGTGCAATCCCGAAAAAAATAACATTTCTTGGTTAAAGTAGACTCTTACCACACCTCTTTAGGAATGAGAATGTTAGATTAATCGCTCTGGAGGTTAAACAATGAGCAAAAC
>CAYHTH010000029.1:0-8418 GCA_964359525.1 uncultured Methanosarcinales archaeon
CCCCTTTTTACTCCTATTAGGGCACAATCATATTTAAATCTATCTCTTCTATATAAAATATATAAAAATAATAATCAAAAACATTATAAAACATTAAAATTCACTCAGTCAATATGAAAATATTATTGATAGGAAACGGCGCGAGGGAGCATGCTATTGCTGAATCAATAAACAGAAATAAGAATGCTAAACTATTTTCGTATCTTAAATCACAAAATCCCGGAATTATTTCTTTGTCTGATGGATTTGAAACCGGAAATTACAATGATTTGAAAAAAATAAAATCCTATGCGCAGAAAATAAAACCGGATTTTGCTTTCATAGGCCCTGAAGACCCATTAGGCAACGGAGTTGTTGATTTATTGAGCTCAATCGGAATCAGCTCAGTAGGCCCAACAAAAAAATTAGCACAATTGGAAACCAGCAAATCCTTTACAAGAAATATTTTAAAAAAATATAAAATAAAAGGAAATGCAAAATTCGAGTCTTTTGACAAAAATAATATAAAAGATGCAAAGAAATTTCTCGACAGCATCGGCGAATGCGTCATCAAGCCGGATGGATTGACAGGAGGGAAAGGCGTTAAAGTTCAGGGCGACCACTTTCAGGCAAAAAAAGAAGCTCTGGATTACTGCAACGAAGCATTGCAGTCCCATTCTTTAGTTATCGTGGAAGAAAAATTTGAAGGGGAAGAATTTTCATTGCAGTGCTTAACTGACGGCAAAACGGTTGTTGCAACTCCGCCTGTGCAGGACCATAAAAGAGCCTATGCTGATGACAAAGGACCTAATTGTTATTCTGAGGATACAGAAATTCTAACAGAAAAAGGGTGGAAAACCTTTGATAAGCTTGATAGGGATGATAAAGTTATGACTTATAACCCGTCCAATAAAATTCTAAAAGTTGAAAAGCCTTTAAGAGTCTACTGGATGAAGTATAAAGGGAAGATGTTACACTTTAAACATAGAGAATTAGACCTTTTAGTTACACTCAATCACAGAATGCTTATTAAGAATAGAAAAACCAAAAAAGAAAAAATTCTTGATGCCCAAAAACTTTCAGGAGAATGCAACCTTTATCTGTCAGGAATTTGGAAAGGGAAATCTCTAAAAGTTTATCGGATTAAAGAATTTGATTATAAGTTTGATAGAAAACTAAAAAAATATAATATAAATTTTTCTGATTGGGTTAAATTTATGGGATTGTTCTTGTCAGAGGGGTATATTTCCGATAATAAAATGCAACATAGAGTATTTATCTGTCAAAGTTCAACGTCTAGAAATCTTGAGGAATTCAAGAAGATTTTATCACAACTTCCTTTTAAATTTTCATATAACTCAAAGTATTGTAGATTTAGAATTAATTCAATACAATTATGCAAAGTTTTGTCTGAGTATGGCCTGTCGCATGAAAAGTTTGTTCCAAATTATATTAAAAATGCAAATAGGAAAAATATTAAGGAATTCTTAGATGCTTTTCTAATCGGTGATGGTAGCATTCACAATGGAAGGAAGAGATTTCACTCTGGATCAAAAAGGCTAATTGA
Source organism: uncultured Methanosarcinales archaeon (assembly GCA_964359525.1). Classification (GTDB taxonomy): domain Archaea; phylum Nanobdellota; class Nanobdellia; order Woesearchaeales; family GW2011-AR4. The sequence continues at coordinate 1,547 of CAYHTH010000029.1, forward strand.
TGATATACAAGAACTTGTAATGAAATTAGGAATGTCAAGCATTATAACTATTGATAAAAGACTTACTATGTTAAATCCTATAAACAAAAAGTATTACAAAGCAAATCTTGTTTATTCGCTTGAGATTAAACCAGAAAATGAAGTAGGTATAAGAAAAAAAGATATAAAAAAAATTGATTACACGGGATATATTGGTTGTGTTACTGTTTCTACTGGGTTTGTAGTTGTTAGAAGAAATAATAGAGTTGCCATTTCTGGTAACACAGGCGGAATGGGCTCATATTCATGCGAAAACCACTTGCTCCCATTCCTGACAAAAAAAGATGTTGAAGAAGGCTTGGAAATAACGCAAAAAGTTGCCGAAGCTTTGCATAAGGAAACAGGTGAATACTACAAGGGCGTCATGTACGCCGGATTGATTGTTACAAAAGAAGGAGTTAAACTGCTTGAATACAATGCACGATTTGGCGACCCGGAAACAATGAACATTCTCCCGATAATGGAAACTGATTTTGTCGAAGTCTGTGATGCAATAATTAATCAGAAACTAAATAAAATAAAAATCAAATTCCAGAATAAAGCAACTGTATGCAAATATATCGTTCCGGAAGGTTATCCTGATAATCCCGTGAAAAATGTAAAAATTGAGATAAATCCAAAGCAAATTCCAAAAGATGCAAGATTGTATTATGCATCAGTCGACCAAAAAAATGACGGATTGTACTCAACTTCCTCAAGGGCAGTCGGATGCCTAGGAATTGCCGACAATCTTGAAAAAGCTGAGAGGATAGCGGAGGAAGCAACAAAATCTGTCAAAGGAAAAGTGTTTCACAGGGAAGATATCGGAACAAAAAAATTAATTGAGAAAAGAATAAATCATATAAAAGATATTTTATCCAAATAAAAACTCATTCCGAAATATTTTTTCTGATTAGCCACGTTTTTACAATTTGAGTAGTTGCAATGTAGCATAGAAGCGTTGCTGCCAAAAACGCCCAATAAATGAGAGGCAAGCCCACAAAACCAAGCGCTCCTGAAAATATAGAGCTTGTAAGCCAAATTCCGATTCCTGCTATTATTGCAGTGCTGATTAAAAGAGGCCAGCTTGACCTGCTCTGTATAAATGGAATTTTATTTGTCCTTATTATGTGAATTATCAAAGTTTGCGTTATCAGGGATTCTATAAACCACCCTGTATGAAACAATTGCGGATTCAGATATGCATTAAAAAAATACAGAAGGACAAAGAAAGTCGTGTAATCAAATACCGAGCTTATCGGCCCAAAATAAAATATGAATTTTTTAATCTCTCCGATTTTCCATTTCCTTGGTTTTTTAAGATACTCTTCATCAACATTGTCTGTTGGAATGGCAATCTGCGAAAAATCGTAGAGCATGTTGTTTATCAATATCTGGATAGGTAGCATCGGCAGAAACGGCAGGAAAAGGCTTGCGCCAACAATGCTTATCACATTCCCGAAATTCGAGCTTGCAGCCATTTTTATATATTTCATCGTATTGCCAAAAACTTTTCTTCCCTCAATAATTCCGTCGCCAAGTATCCTGAGGCTTTTTTTCAGCAGGATTATATCTGAAGATTCCTTCGCAATGTCAACTGCAGTATCGACTGAGATGCCTACATCCGCAGCTTTGAGGGCAGGCGTGTCATTTATTCCGTCACCCAGAAATCCGACTGTGTGGCCGTTTTTCTGCAGTGCTTTGATAATTCTTTCCTTGTGCAGGGGAAGGAGTCTTGCAAAAATAGTGGTTTTCTCGACAGTTTTTGCTAAATCTTCATCACTCATTCCTTCAATATCGTTGCCTATTATCGTTCCATCAACAGGCAGATTAATCATGCTGCATATTTTCTGCGTCACAAGCTCGCTGTCGCCTGTCAAAATTTTTACCTGCACCCCGTTGCTGTGCAGATTTGCAATTGCCTCGGGCGCAGTATCTTTTGGCGGGTCCAAAAAGGCTATGAATCCGACAAGAATAAGGTCTGACTCATCATGCGCCGTGTACACATTTTTATTTTTTGGGGTTTCCTTGTAAGCAACTGCTATGACCCTGAAGCCGTCGCTGTTCAGCTTGCTGACAAGGTTTCTGATGTTTTTCCGGTGAATTTTTTTAAGGGTAAAAATATTTTTATTTCCTTTTGCCTTTTGGCAGACGCTAAGCACTTCTTCAACAGCACCTTTGCAAATCAATATTTTTTTGCTGCCTTTTCTTTGAACAACAACTGACATCCTTCTCCTGATAAAATCAAAAGTGACTTCATCAATTTTTTTGTAATTCTCTCCAATTTTTAGCTTGTTGTCAAACTCAACATGCTTCAAAACAGCCTCGTCAAGTATATTTTTCAGGCCTGTCTGATAGTAGCTGTTGAGGTAGGCATACTGCAAAACGGTCTCATTTTCCTCGTTGCCAAACACGTCAATATGCTTTTCCAGAACAACTTTTCCCAAAGTTAATGTTCCGGTTTTGTCCGTTGCCAGCACGTCCATGGCGCCAAAATTCTGGATTGCATCCAGCCTTTTGACAATCACTTTCTTGCTGAACATGACAATAGCGCCCTTGGCGAGATTTACGGTAACTATCATCGGGAGCATTTCCGGAGTCAATCCGATTGCAACAGCCAGCGCAAACAGAAACGCCTCAAGCCAATTCCCTTTTGTTAATCCATTTAGCAGAAACACGATGGGCACAATGATAAAGATAAATTTTATCATTAGCCAGGTAAACTCATTAATTCCCTTGTCAAAGCTCGTGGCATGTTTCTTGTCTGCTATTGTTTTTCCCAAAGAGCCGAAATAGGTATTTTGGCCTGTTGCGATGGCAACAGCCAGCGAAGTTCCGCTTTCAACATTTGTGCCCATAAAGCAGATATTTGGCAGCTCAAGCGGATTTTTTGTATCAGAAGATACTTTTGGGGCGTGCTTATCGACAGGCAAGGATTCTCCCGTCAGGGCAGCCTGACTTACAAACAGGTCTTTTGAGCTTATAATTCTCAGGTCCGCTGGAATCATATCGCCGGCAGACAAATGAACTATGTCTCCGGGCACCAGCAAGTTAATTGAAATCTCTTTCGTCTGGCCGTCCCTGATAACAGTAGCAGTGGTCTTGACCATAGACTTCAGTTTTTGCGCCGCTGTATCGGCCTTAAGTTCCTGAAAGAACTGCAAAAAGACGCTTACAAGAACGATTAACGTTATCACGACAGTGGCTGATGTATCGCGCGTATAAAATGAAATTATACCCAGCACCAATAAAAGAATTACGAGCGGCTGCCTGAACGTATTTAACAGCCGAATCAGCCAGTTTTGCTTTTTTTCTTTGGTAACCTCGTTTAACCCGCACTGATTCAGGCGCTTATGCGCTTCTGCATGGGCCAAGCCTTGCAATGATGTGCCGAGTGATTTCAGAACTTCATCCTGTTCCTTATTCGCTATTTCTATAATTTTTTTTGATATCGCTAAGCTGTCTTTTTCAGAATGAATACTGCTATTGGAATTTCCTGAATCACCTTTATTTAAAAAATTCATATGCCCCTCTTTTCAGCAATTTTTTGCGCTATTGATGATATTTTGTATTTGCCTTATTATTCTTTTTGTTTTTGAAGCATCAAATCAAAAACTTTATATATAATTTACTTCTATATTCCTCTATGGTTAAAAAAAGAGGTAAATTCAAAGCTAAGTCTATTTCTAAGAAACAGCCCAAGAAATCTTCCCCGAAGAAATCAAAAGCTCCGGTTGAAGCTAAGAAACAAGTGGATTCACCAGCTCCGCTGAGAGATACCCTGCACGAGCTTGAAATTCTGGCTGAAGAAAAAAAAGTGGATAAGAAGCTGGAAAGTATTCAGAAAGATGAAAAAGAGATAGAAAAAGAAGAATTTAAGGTGATGGCAGAGGAAAAGAAAGTTGAAAAAGAGGCAGAGAAAGTAGAAAACCTTGAAAAAAAGATATCAAAAGAGGTTAAGGTAAGCCCCCTGACAAAATTTAATGTTAAAGATTTAAATAAAGGGATTATAGGTGCGTTTATCGGGGTTGTTGCACACTTCGGATTCATTTATGGAAAAGCGATTGCACAGTATATAACAACAACAAGAGCCACTGTCCTATTCCTATTCTCCTATTTGCTGATTATAATTCTAATGTATGAAACTGGATATAGGGATATAAAGGAAAAAAGATTGTTGGGGATTCTGCCAAGAAGGGCAACATTTGTTTACCTTACTTCCATAGTTGTTGTTATTGTGATATTCTCTCTCTTCAACATGCTCGACTGGAATGACCTGAATGGATTGTACAAGGAGATAGCAGTTACTTCAGTTCTTGCTTCTGTGGGTGCAGGAACAGCTGATTTGATAGGCCGGCACTAGAAACATTTTTATTCTTTGTTTTAAATTCAGCTTTCGAATGAAAAATCAGCTAAGGGACGATATTCTGGAAAAAAGAAATTCTTTGCCAAAAGAGGAAGTAATTAACAAAAGCAGAAATATTGAAGAGAAATTATTTGATCTTGATTCATACAAAAAATCAAGAACTATGATGCTCTTTGTTTCTTTTAACAATGAAGTTGATACCCATGATATAATTAAAAAATCCTTGGGAAAGAAGAATGTGGTCATACCAAAAGTAATGCAGCATGAAATTGAGCCCTCAATTATAATTGATTTTGACAGCCTGATTCCAGCCGGAAAATTTGGAATTCTGGAGCCGATTGAAATAATGAAAATTGCTTACAAAAATATTGACTTGGTTTTGGTGCCGGGCATCGCTTTTGATTCAGAAGGGCACAGAATTGGGTATGGATTCGGGTATTATGACAAATTCCTGAAAAAAGTTCCCAAAGCTGTTAAAATAGGACTGGCTTTTGATTTCCAGATTGTTGATAAGATTCCAACAGAAGAGCATGATGTTCCGGTTGACTTTATAATTACTGAAAAGAGAGTTATTGAGTGCAAAAAAATAAATAAAAATAATATATTCAATCTGAAAACATTTTTTTCAGGAGCGGAACCATCAAAATCACCGCTATAACAAGGTACCAATACCACTCAAATCCTAGGACGAAATTCCTAAATCCTGCCCATGCAGTTACCAAAAAAAGCGTGGTAAAAAACACAGCCAATTTTAGAAGTGATAAGTCATACCACTTCATTTTCTTGATAAAACCCTCCCTCATTTCGATAAAACCCATAGTTTCACCTCAAAGCCAATATTGAAACTTCTGTTTATATATTTGCCTATTCTAAAACCATTAAAATAAAAAAATGCGCAAGCCGGGACATGCGTGCAAAGCACACTCGCGCTCCGCAATTCGAACCCGGGTCTCAGCCTTGGCAAGGCCGAATCTTGACCACTGGACCACTCGCGCATTAAAAATAATGGGCCCGACCAGATTCGAACTGGTGACCTTCACCTTTCAAATCATTATCATAAGATTGTAAGGGTGACGTCATAACCACTAGACTACGGGCCCGATAAGAACTTTGTATTAAAGTATTGTATAAAAAGGTTTTGAAAAATAAATTTTCAGTTACTTAAGCTGCACTTGATTGATTTGCTTCATCGGGTGGGTGGGGGCAAAACAAACACTTTTAGTGCAATTATAAAATTCCCTCCCTGAATAGTCTTAGTATAATAATCAATTAATATTCTAAACAGTAACCAACACATTTGAATTCCCGCAGTAAAAGTAACTTCTCACATTCTCTAAATTCAGGTGCTTTTTTATCCTCTTCAGCTGTTTTCTTGCTTTTACAATCCTGTAAGAGCACTTGACTTCATACAAATCCAGGCGATTGCCTTTTTTTGCAACAATGTCAATTTCTCCAAGAGAGCGCTTTGAATGCCTTAGAAGAACGTTAGTAGATATAGAATCATAATCGTGCTTGATTTTGTCGCTCAGCTCCAGCACGTACCTATCGTGTTTCGACAGCTTTGGCCTTTCCATCAAACCGATATTTTCTTGGATAAGCTGATTTATATAGATTTCGGTTGCGTATATTTGTCCGTCAGCAACAAATAAGTTTATATATACCAAATCCTAAAAAATCTTCATGGACCATCACGACAGAATTTTCAACTTGCTCCTGTCAAAGACGGACGAGATTACATGGCAGACAATCATCTTTGACCTTGTCAAAAGCGAGCAGATGGATCCCTGGGATATTGACATCAGCTTATTGACGCAGAAATACATCGAGATGCTTAGGAGCCTTAAAGAGCATGACTTCAGGATTTCGGGAAAAGTCCTGCTGGCAGCAGCTATTCTCCTAAAATTAAAATCGCACAAGCTTGTCGGAGAAGAATTAAGCGAGCTTGACAGGCTGCTAATGGGTGTGGAAGAAGGAATGGAAGAGCTTGGATTTGAAGAGCCCGGCCATATCGCAAAGCTTGATGAAATCCCGACATTAATTCCCAGAACTCCGCAGCCAAGGCAAAGAAAAGTTTCAATCTATGATTTAGTTGAAGCTCTTGAAAGGGCATTGGAAGTCAAGAAAAGAAGATTGCTACATTCTATTCCTCCATTAAATATAGAAGCGCCTAAAAAGAAAAAAGGTATAACCGAGATAATACGGGAAGTTTACATCAAAATAAGGACTTTTTTTGTCAGCACAATAAAAGAAAAATTAACTTTTGCAAAATTGCTGCCTTCAGAATCAAGGGAAGACAAAGTGCATACTTTTATTCCACTGCTTCATTTAGCACAGCAGAACAAAATTGAATTAATCCAGGAAATCCCTTTTGGAGAGATACAAATTTTGCTGAAGAAAAAAGAGGAAAATCCAGAGCAGAATAAAGAAGCTATTAAACCCAAATCTTTTTAAAGGTAGTATTATTCTATAGGCGTAACTAAAGGTGGTT
>CAYHTH010000030.1:0-8343 GCA_964359525.1 uncultured Methanosarcinales archaeon
TAATTCTTACTTATCTTACAAGTAAGGAGGATGATTTAAATGCCATTGCTAGAAGTAAAAACAGCCAAAATAACAGAAAAAGGACAGATTGCTATACCAAAAGATATAAGGGAGCTGGAGGGCTTTAAGGAAGGCTCTAAAGTGGCTATCTTAGCATTTGAAGATAGAATAGAGTTGAGGCCTATGAAACAAATACATGAAAAAATGTTTACAACATTAGCCAGCGAAAAGTCTTTAGCTAAAGATTGGAACGGCAAAGAAGATGAGGAAGCATGGAAAAACTTGTAAAAGGCGATGTTGTTGTAATGCCTTTTCCTTTTTCTGATTTAAGTGCCTCAAAGCGAAGACCAGCCTTAGTGATTGCTCCTCTAGAAGGTGAAGACTTAATTTTGTGCCAAATAACAAGCAAAGAAAGACATGATAAATATTCAATTGTTTTGGCAAATTCCGATTTCAAGCATGGCAGTTTAAATGTTGACAGTAATGTAAGACCTAACAAGTTGTTTACAGCAGGTAAATCACTCATTCAATATAAAATTGGTTCTATTAAAGATAAAAAACTTATAGAGGTAATTGATTCTATTTGTAATCTAGTTAGGGGATAAGAAATAAATGAAATACCTATCAATTCTAGGTTCAACCGGCAGCATCGGAACCCAAACTTTAGAAATCGTTAGGCAGTTTCCAAATGAATTTAAAGTCGTTGGACTAACGTCAAACAAAAATTCTGATTTATTGTTAAAGCAAATAAAAGAATTCAAGCCAAAAGCGGTTGCAATAATGGACAGCAGCAAAAAAGATGATTTGCTGAATTTCTCAAATTGCCAGGTTTATTCAGGAATGGAAGGATTAAAAAAAATTGCAGCTTTGGATGAAGCAGACACCGTTGTAAATTCTCTTGTAGGTTCTGTAGGAATAGAACCGACTTATCACGCAATTAAACACAAGAAAAATATTGCATTGGCAAACAAGGAAACTTTGGTTGCTGCAGGCTCTGTAATCATAGACGAAGTAAAAAGAAATAATATAAATTTAATGCCGATTGATTCAGAGCACAGCGCAATTTTCCAGTGCCTGAACGGGGAAAACATAAACGAAGCCAAGAAAATAACAATTACCTGTTCAGGCGGCCCATTCAAAAATTATGCAAAAGAGCAGCTCGAAAAAGTTACATTACAGGATGCCCTAAAACATCCGACATGGAGCATGGGCCCGAAAATTACAATTGATTCCGCAACTTTGATGAACAAGGGTTTTGAGGTGATTGAAGCGCATTGGCTTTACGGAATCGATTATGAAAAAATAAAAGTCGTAATACATCCGCAAAGCATAGTTCATTCTTTGGTTGAATTTCAGGATAATTCAGTTATTGCACAATTAGGATTGCCGGACATGAAAATTCCCATCCAATATTCATTATTTTATCCAAAGAGGTTCACTAGCAATTCCGAGCCGTTGGATTTGGCAAAAATAAAATTGCTGGAATTTCGCGAGCCAAATTTTGAAATGTTTCCCTGCTTAAAATATGCTTATGAAGCTGGCAGGATTGGCGGAACGCTTCCTGCTGTAATAAATGCAGCAAATGAAATTGCAGTTTACACATTTTTAGAAAGCAAAATAAGATTTTTAGATATACCTAAGATAATAAGAAAAATGATGGATGGGCATAAATTAATCAAAAACCCGAGTTTGAATGACATTCTTGATATTGACAGAAAAACTAAGGAAGAAACAAAAAGAATTATTGAAGAAGAAATAACAGTTAGAAATTAAAAAATAAATAACCACAATATAAATAAAACTAATTAAAATGAATTTTGCAATTATAGTGGCAGCCGGAAAAGCAAAGAGGATGAATTCTACTCAAAACAAAATTTTTCTTCCATTGTTAAATAAGCCGATGCTTTATTACACATTAAAAGTTTTTCAGGATTGTAATAAAGTAAATGAAATCATAATCGTAGCCCAAAAAAACGATTTCAAGAAAATAAATGAAATAAAAAATCAAAACAACTTTACAAAAATAAAAAATATTGTGGAAGGCGGAAAAGAAAGGCAGGATTCAGTTTACAATGGATTAATTTCCATAAAGAATGCAAAAAATGATGATATTGTTGTAGTTCATAACGGCAGCAATCCTTTAATAAAGGAAAGCGAGATTATAAGCTGTATTAATTCAGCTAAAAAATACGGAGCGGCAGTTTCGTGCTTCAAATTGAAAGACACAATCAAAAAAATAAATAATAATTTTGTTGAAAAAACAATAGACAGAAACAATGTTTATCAAATGCAGACTCCGCAGGCAATAAACTATAATTTATTTATTAAGGGTTTTAATAATATTAAAAAAAATAAATTAAAAGTAACAGACGATGTTTCTGTTGTTGAAGCATTGAATGAAAAAGTAAAGATTGTTGAATGCTCTTACGAAAACGTTAAAATAACGACCCAGGATGATTTAAAAATAGCAGAAGGAATTTTGATGAAAAGAAATAATGTAAATTCAAATTTCAGAGTTGGCTTTGGGCAGGACAGCCATGTATTTTCAAAAGATAAATCTAAAAAATTAATTTTAGGCGGATACACAATTCCAAATGAAACTGGATTGGAGGCAAATTCTGATGGCGATTTAATTCTACATGCTTTGTTCAATGCCCTAAGCTCCGCAATTGGAGAAAAATCTTTGGGATTTTATGTCGACAAAATGTATAAAAGCGGAATAACCGACAGCAAAGAATATCTAAAGGTTATCTTACAAAAATTAAATCAAAAAAACCTAAAAATAAATAATTTAAGTATTTCAATCGAAGCCTTAAAGCCGAAACTGGAAAAACACACAGACAAAATAATTGAATCATTATCAAAAATATTAAACCTAAATAAAGAAAATATTGGAATTACCTACACTTCCGGCGACAATTTGACTTCTTTCGGCCAGGGAAAGGGAATGCAGTGCTTTATAGTAGCTAGTATCGCCTTATAACCATTGAAATCAGCAATATTAATATATCAAAAGTACTCTCATTCGTTATATGGTTGTTAATTCATATGCTAAGGTCAACTTGTACCTCAAGATAGGCAAGAAACTAGGCTCCGGCTATCATAACCTGCAGTCTGTTATGCAGAGAATTGAGCTGGGCGATAACATGACTTTCGAGACTATTAACGAAGACAGGATAACAGTTGAATCTACTAACATGGAGATATCCAATGAGGAAAACCTTGCTTACAAAGCAGCGCTCCTTTTGAAGAAAAAATACAAGGTAAAGCACGGCGTCAGGATACATATTGAAAAAAACGTGCCTCTTGAAGCCGGTTTGGGCGGAGGTTCAAGCAATGCAGCAACTACATTACTGAATCTAAATAAATTGTGGGGCCTGAAGCTTAAGGAAAAATCGCTTATAGAATTAGCATCCCAAATTGGCTCTGATGTTCCTTTCTTCATAGGCGAAAATGCTGCATTAGTCGAGGGCATAGGCGACAAAATAAAATGGATAAAAAAATCATTCAGCATCAATATTGTCCTGATTAACCCTGGATTTAGAGTCTCAACAAAATGGGCGTATTCTGCATTTGACAAGCAAAAGCCGAAAATAAAAACAGGCGCAAACATCAATAATCTTGTCAAGGCAATTGAGAAAAAAGACATAAAGGAAATAGCAAACAATTTGCACAATGACTTTGAGCCGATTGTGACAAAAAAATACAAGGTCATAGAAGAAATCAAGACAAACCTTATCAGAAATGACGCGCTTAATGCGTGCGTTTCCGGCTCCGGCCCGACTGTTTTTGGCATCTTCAACAGCATCTACGAAGCAAGGGAAGCATTCTTCAAGATACAGTATGATTATCCTTTTGTCTTTTTGACAAAGACTATCTAAAAATAAATAATATTTGCACAATATTGTTATAACTGCTGGGGTGGGTGGAGGGCGGATGGTTACACATTTAGTGCAATAATTACATTCCCTCCCTAAAGATAAATCAATTTAAACTTAAAAAGTAATATAACAAAATCTAAACTTAAAATGCCATCAATTAAAGTCGCAAAAAACTCAGGATTCTGTTTCGGCGTAAAGAAAGCCATAGAAATAGCAGAGGAAGTTGCTGAAAAGAACGGCAAAACTTATGTTCTCGGGCAGCTTGTCCATAATGAAAGAGTTATAGCTGATTTGGAAAATAAAGGAATAGTTTTTGTTGATGATATTAATGAAATTCCTCAAAATGCAATTACTGTTTTAAGGGCGCATGGCGAGCCAGGCACGACATATAAAATTCTTCGGGATAAATCAATAACTAAAGGGGCAAATCTCAATGATGCTACATGCCCTTTAGTTACTCTCGTCCATAATGTTGCAATTAAATTAAAAAATAATGATTACGAAGTTATCATTTTTGGCAAGCATGACCACCCTGAATCAATCGGCACGTCTTATCATCTGAAAGGAAAAGATACCTTCATTGTTGAAAATGCGGAAGACTCTGATTTGGTTGTTGATTACATCAATAAAACTAATTATGAAAAATATGCCATAATATCACAAACAACAATGTCGGTTTACGGCTACAAAAAATTAATAGAAGATATAAATTCCAAATTAATTGATGGAAAATTTGATGAAATTCCATTAAATCTGAGAGATTTGACAAAAAAATACGGTTTTGTGGATACAATCTGCAATCCAACAAAACAAAGGCAGTCAGGAACAGAAGAATTGGCTAAAGAATCTGATATAATGATTATAATCGGCGGATTAAATTCAAGCAATTCAAAAGAGCTTTATGCAAAATGCAAGGAAATCGGCGTTGAATCTCATTTTATACAAGTATCTGAACAAATAAATCCAAAATGGTTCGAAGGAAAAGAAAAAATTGGAGTTACTGCGGGCGCATCTACACCTGATTATTTAATTTGGGAAGTTGTGAATAAGATAAAGGAAATGACATCAGGTAAAAAAGAATTTGTAAAATTAAAAATTTAAGCCTGCCTTTCATAACCCAATTTTGCATCTATTGCTGCTGCGCTTCTCAAAAAAATATCGAGGCATCTTACTCCTAAATCTCCACCAAATTCTACAATTGCGGGCTTTTTAGGCTGAAAAATACTTGGCACAGAAGTTTCATAATTTTGAGTTGACATTTCGTCGCCTGCGCCATAGACAACTCTCCCTACTCCATTAACCATCATATGTCCCCAGCATTGGGGGCAGGGTCCCAAAGTAGTGTAAACACTTAATTCCCTAACCAAAGGAGATTTGAAATGATTTGTACTCTCAATTTGCCTTAATGCAAGATTCTCCGCATGTTGCCACTGGAATCCTCCTGAAGAGATAATTCGATTGCCAGCCCTACTAATTATTTTTCCATCATGAACTACAACAGCGCCAATTCCATAATCCCCTCTGGCAGCTGCCGCTTCAGCTTCTACCAAAGCCTCCATCATGAAAACAGCATCCTGTCCAGAAATTAAATTCCCCATTGCTGGTGGAAATATTAATTAATTTAAAAATGTTATTATTCTATAGGAGGTAAACAACCACTTAGTTTATAAAGAAGATAAAAGAAAAAAATAAAATAATTATTCCGCGAAGAATCCCATTCTCTCGGAATCAAACTTCCATGTTTCTGGAATCCTGCCGGTTCTCTTGTAATACTTGACCAGCCTGTTGATTTTGGATTCTGAAAGCTGCAGGCCCCTTAATGCAGTTGTGTCGTGCTTGTTTGTGTCAAGGTGCTTTCTGATTGAAGCATATCTCTTGAACATTGCGGTCAAGTCTTCCGGTATTTCAGGAATAAGCTTTTTATCCTTTAAAATCGCGTTTACCGATTTGCCGCACAGTGCAAAAACATTTGGAATTCCGTAAGTATCCCTTAGCAAAATCCCGATTTGGGAATTTGTCTTGCCCTCTTTTGCCAGCTTGGAAATTAACAGCTCGACTTCTTTTCCCTTGTACCTGATCCATGAAGGCGCTGTCTTCTTTGATGGTTTTTTTGAACCATGCTTTCCTTTTTTTCTAGAGTGCATGCGTGCCATTTTTGTTTACCTCAAATATTTATTTTATTAATCGAAATCTCTGGAGAAAAAAATGACTTCTTTATCCAGCATAGCCAAGCTTTCACCGAGCTATCTTTCAATGAATGGGATAAGATTGGGATTTATAAAGGTTATTGATTTTTTGGGCTGTAAAGTCTGCTGGATATAAATATCTAAAAATTATGAAAGAAAAACTCTAAGTAGGATAATTACAAGTATTATCCAAAATAAGATTTTATGGATTTTTTCAATCTTTCTATCTTTAATAGGATAATTTTCTTTTATATATTTTGAATTGTAAAAATAATAAAAATAAGCAAATTGAATAATACTATTAAAAACGAGAGCTTCATTCATTTCTATAGTAAATTTCTTAAAAATGAATATCGAAACAAAAAACATTAATAAAAGGAGCATAAGACTATTAATTGATAAATCAATTGCATTTGGTTTAGATTTATATAATGATAATAAAGTATTAATCAAATAAATACATAATAACAAATTCCCTAATATGAAAACTACGCTCTGAAAAAATAAATAATCAAAAGAGGGTATAGGAAAACTTAAAACAACTCCAACAATAAATGTTGTAATGATATAAAAAATCAAGTAAATAATGAATATCCAATACAAAAGACTTTTTTTCTTTTTGTTCATTGTTGATAAATTAAAAAAATTATTTCCATGCCTCTTTAAATATAGTAAAGTAAAGAGAAAAATAAATTATTCCTCCTATTGAGAAACTAATAACCCATTTACGATATTTTTTCCACATATATTTAAGCAACTCTTTGGTGTCCTCTTTCATTTTTTATTCCTTCTTAGTCAGTTTCTGGAATAATTCCATAACTTCAACCGGCAGTGCCATTACAACTGTATTTGAAGCAGTCGGACCAAGTCCATCTAATGTCTGCAAAGTTCGAAGTTGCATTGCGCCTTTTGATTTTCCCATTACTTCTGCGGCAGCAGCAAGATTCTTGGCAGCATCCCTGTCGCCTTCGCTTTTGATGACAACTGCGCGTTTCTCACGTTCAGCAGCTGCCTGCCTTGACATTATCCTCTTCAAATCATCCGGAACTTCTATATCCTGTAATTTAATTACCTGAACATCCAAGCCCCACTGGTCTGTTTCTTTATCTACAATTTTTCTTATTTCTTCTCCTATCTGCTGCCTTTCAACAAGAACAGTATCAAGTGTCATGCCTCCTATTACATCCCTTAATGCAGTCTGTGCATATTGCGCGATTGCGTACTGGTAATCCTGCACTTTTATAATTGCATCATCCACTTTATCAACTTTAAAGAACACAACTCCGTTTACATCAACAGGAACATTGTCTTTAGTCATGACCTGCTGCTTCTGTATGTCAGCAGTCCTAACTCTCATATCAACAACAACCATTCTTTGGATAATTGGAACAACTAAATTTAATCCAGGAACTCTGATTCCGGTAAATTTTCCAAGTGTAAACACAAGCCCTTTTTCATACTGGTTTATTATTCTTATAGAACTCAATACAACCATCACCGCTAAAAAAATTAATCCATAAATTAAATATGACATACCGAACACCCCCATCTAAAATAATATGTTTAATTGTGTATATAAATTTTGTCAATGATGCTCTTCTGCCTCAGCCTTTTCAGCGTCGGCTTTTGTCTTATGCACAGTCTTGTCAGGATGGTTAGGCGGAGAGTAGATGGTGTATAATTTTAATTGCCCTTTTGATACATTAATTATGTTATGGTAAGTTCCTGCTGGCACAATAACTGCATCACCATCCTTTGCTATTGTTTTAATTTTTCCGTCAAAGACAAATTTTGCTTCTCCCTGTTCTATGCGGAAAAACTGGTCAACATTTTGATGAACTTCATTGCCGATTTCCTCTCCTTTTTGTAAACACATTACCACAAGTTGGGCATGCTTGCCTGTAAATAACACCCGCCTAAAATAATTATTTTTCAAAGTATCCTTTTCAATCGAGCCAAAATAACCTGTCATGGTTTCACCCCCACTTTCCGCATATCCTTTTTAGTTTATAAATTTATTTAATTCCTCAAAGATATAACAAAAAACACGTCAAAATCCGAATTCCTTTGCTATGGGCTGCAGGGCTTTGATGACGATGCCAAAAAACTCATCCAAGCTTAATCCTAATTTTTCGCATTCTTCTATTATTTCTCTGTTGACTCCGGCGGCAAATCTTTTGTCCTTGAATCTTTTTTTCAGGCCGCTTGCTTCCATTCTCTCAAATCCTTTTCTCAGCAAGGCATAAGCGTGCGCCAGTCCCGTCGCGGTTTCAGCG